>JBBQST010000023.1:0-20397 GCA_038213625.1 Thermoflexales bacterium | reverse complement strand
TGCGATTGATCTGGCCAACGGCTCGGCCTCGCGCGCGTTCGAGCTGAGCACCGAGACTGTGGCTGGCAAAGCCACCCACCAGATCGTTGGCAGCAATGACAGCGTTGATGAGTCGGTGTATCGGCGTCTCAAAACCGAGCTGGGCATCGCTGAGGCCGCGCCCATTGTCACGGCCTATGCCACCGCCATCGAGCTCGACCAGCAGCCGGTGCGCGTGCTAGGCGTCGACCTGTTTGCAGAGGGGCCGTTTCGCAACTACCTCGGCCAGGGCGGCTCCGCCTTTGTTCAAAATGGGTTGGCCCAGTTTCTGACCGAGCCCAATGCCCTGCTGATTGGCGAGGCCACGGCCCTGCGCTACAACCTGCAAACCGGCGTCACCCTCACCCTGCGCATTGGCAACACGCGCACGCCCTTTCGCATCATCGGCATCCTGCAACCCACCGATGACAACAGCCGGCGCGCCCTGGACGGCATCGCCATCATGGACATCGGCGCAGCGCAGGCGCTGTTCAACATGAATGGCAAACCCGGTCAGCCGGGCAAACCCGGTCAGCCGGGCAAACCCGGTCAGCCGGGCAAACTCAGCCACATCGACCTGATCGCGGACGAGCGGACCGACGAGGGCCGCGCCCGACTGGCCGAAATCCAAACTATTTTGCCGGCCGGGGTCCAGATCATCAAACCCAGCACCCGCAGCCAGAGCGTCGAAAGCCTCACCGACGCGTTCAAACTCAACCTGACGGCACTCAGTTTGCTGGCTTTGGTCGTCGGCATGTTCCTGATCTACAACACGATTACGTTTAGTGTGGTGCAGCGCCGGCCGACGATTGGCACCCTGCGCTGCCTCGGCGTCACCCGTGGCGAAATCTTCCGCATGATCTTGCTGGAGACCTTGTTATTGGGCACCCTGGGTGGTCTGCTCGGGGTCGGCCTCGGCATCGTGCTGGGCCGGGGCGCTGTGGGGCTGGTCACCCAGACCATCAACGATTTGTATTACGTGGTGAATGTCCGTGACATCGCCGTGGACCCCCTGACCCTGCTCAAAGGCTTTGCCCTGGGCGTCGGTGCGGCACTGCTGGCGGCGCTGGCCCCGGCCTACGAGGCCACCAGCATTCCTCCCGTCGGCGCGCTCAAGCGCAGCAGTGTCGAGGGCCGCGTGCGAAAAATATTGCCGTATGTGGCCGCCGTCGGCGTGGCCATGTTCCTGGCGGGCGGCGGGATGTTGCTACTGACCAAAGTGCTGGTCATCAATCTCGCCGGCATCTTTGGCGTGCTGATTGGCATCGCATTGGTCTCGCCACTGGTCACCATCGCCTTCATGCGAGTGGCCTCGCCGGTGCTGGGCCGGTTCATCGGCGTGATTGGACGCATGGCACCGCGCGGCGTCGTGAATTCCATCTCGCGCACCGCCATCGCCATTGCATCGCTGCTGGTGGCGGTCTCGGTCATCATCGGCTTGCAAAGCATGATTGGCAGCTTCCGCAACACGGTGCAAAGCTGGCTGGATGTGTCGCTGGCGGCGGATATCTTTATCACCCCACCCTCGGCCGGCGTCGGCGATGCCCAGAGCGCCATCGCCCCCGAGATCATCGACGAGTTTCGCGCCCTGCCCGGCGCAGGTGATGTGACGCTGTTGCGGCGAGTCAACATTGAAACGCAGGTGGTGGCCGCGGCAGATGCGCCGCGTGATGACACCGGCTGGCGCACCACCACGCTCACCGCGATTGAGTCTGTGCACGAGCGGCCCGACAAGGAATTCCTGTGGAGCGAGCGGCCGGTGGACGGTGTGTGGGCGAGCATGACCGGCCAGGACGAGGTTCAAGTATCGGAGCCGTTTGCGAATAAGTTCGGCGTGACCCAGCAGAATAATTTGCTGGCCGTGCGCACGAATGCGGGCGAACGCACCATGCGCGTGGTCGGTGTGTTCTACGACTACGCCAGCGATGCCGGTGTGGTGCGCATGCGCCGCGATCTGTATCAGCGCGACTGGGCCGACGACAAGGTCTCGTCCATCGCGCTGTATTTGCCGGCCGATAGTGCTATTACGGCCCAGAGTCTACGCACCCAGTTCTCGGGCCGCGACCTGCTCATCAGCGCCAATCGCGAGTTGCGCGACAACGCGCTGCAAGTGTTCGACAGAACTTTTGCCATCACCAGCGCGCTAAATCTACTGGCCACGGTCGTCGCCTTCATCGGCGTGCTCAGCGCCCTCATGGCACTGCAAATCGAGCGCACCCGCGAGCTGGGCATGTTGCGCGCCAACGGCATGACGTTGAACCAGTTGTGGCGATTGACCTTGCTGGAAACGGGGCTGATGGGCGGCACGGCCGGCATTTTGTCGATGCCGGCGGGCTTGTTGCTGGCCATCATCCTGGTCTACATCATCAACCTGCGCTCGTTCGGCTGGACCATTCGCCTAGACCTACAGTGGACGACGTTTGCGCAGGCGCTGGCAGTGGCTGTCGTATCAGCGTTGCTGGCCGCGATCTATCCCATGTTACGGCTGGGCAAAATCGCCATTGCCAGCGCCGTGCGGCAGGAGTAGCTAGACACGGACACGCGAAGATTGAATAGGGTTCGTGCCACTCTGCATCGCAGTGTAAATGAGAGCAACGCGCATCTAAAAATGCAATGCCGTCTTCACTGTGCGTAATAAAAAATCTGACGTTCTTGATAGTGCTGTAAATCGGCGCTTGATGTTGCGCCGGCAAATCCTGCACCGAGAAAGATAGGGTGAACTCGCGCAGCCGCGGCAGCGCAAACCAAAAGGCAATACCGGTTCCCTGCGCCAGCACCAGCGCCATCGAGGAACCCCACACGTAGTTCAGGAACTCGCGCCGGCTCACACCATCAACACTTTTTGCTGCGGCTGTCATGGCCTCACCTCCAGAATATAGATGAACGTCGGGGGTGTGACTACGATAACGGGCGACTGGCTTTAGGCAACCGCGCATCGACGCCGTTCGTCAAGACAGTTCGCGCAGAAAATCCAGGTTGCCCAGTCCATTGCTGTATAACGCTACAAGTTGATAAGAGCCAAAATGTCTGACATCGCGGAGATGTCAGACATTTCACTCACAGATAATCAAGGCAACATGAACAGATTTGCACCCACCTTCGACTATGTGCGCAACCTGGTCCACACGGATCAGCTTCCCTCGGCCGTGTTCGGCGTCACCGATGCGGGCGGCCACACCGAGATTCAATCGTTCGGCACCTGGCCCACGGGGCAGGCCGTGCAGAATACCGATCCCTATCTGCTGTTCTCGGTGACCAAGCCCGTGGTCGGGTTGGCGTTCATGCAACTGGTCGAACGCGGTCTGGTGAATTTGCAACACGAGGTGAAACAGTATTTGCCGGATTTTGGGACCGGGCGAGCCGACAAGGTGTTGGTGTGGCATTTGCTCACACACACCAGCGGCATGTCTGAGCCGGCGCTGACCGAGGCCAATGGTGGAGCGCTGCGCGATCAATTGCCGCATACCGGGGCCAACTTTCTGGCCGGCAGCTTCAAGCAATATAGCAATATGGCCTTCGCTGCATCGCAAGCCATTTTGGAGCGCGTCACCGGCCTGTCTCTCGAAGACTACCTGCAGCAGAATCTGTTTGGGCCGCTGGGCATGACCTCAACGTCCTTCAACACCTACGAGCGCAATTCCGCAGGATTTTTGCCGATGCAGGGCATCGAGAAAGTCGGCCTCAACTATGATGGATTTTTACAGCTCAAACATCCGGCCGCGGGCTTGTTTAGCAGCGCGCCAGACCTACTCAAGCTCGGCCAGTGTTTGCTCAATGAGGGTGCACACGAAGGGGGCCGGGGCAAGGGTCACATCCTCGGCAAAACCACCTTGCGCGAGATGATTCGGCCGCAAACCACTGGTATTCCCGCCCTTGTGCCCAACGAGTGGCCGGACGATTGCGAGTTTGGACTGACGTTCATCCGGCCGGTGCGCACCCAATCCATCGTCCACAAAAACATCTACGGCCACAACGGCTGGGGCGGTTGCAAGTTCTGGATGTATCCCGATGAGGGTGTGGCATTTGTGCTGATGATCAACCTGATGGACCCCAGTCTGCACGGCGTCGATCTGGATATGGTTCATAACGTGTTCTCGGCCAGCCTGTAACTTTTCAAGTCCGGGCAGATTTGGACAGAATTTAACAAAATGCAGACGTGTTCCACTCTGTTAAATTCTGTTCATTCTCAGTAGTTGAAAACGTCAAAAGAATTTCACGCAAAGACGCGAAGTCGCAAAGATGAAATGCCTTGTTCCGCTGGTTTCCCTTTGCCTCATAGCGTCTTTGCGTGAAATTTCCTCTGCAATTTTTAACCACTGATTCTGTCCAAAATCCCCGTCCCATCAGTCACGATCATTGTGAATATCGTCTACCTCGCCCCCTTCGCGTTTTCGCCCAAAGCCACAGTCAGTGCGCGGATGCTGCCGATTGCCACGGCACTGGTCCGACACGGCCACCGCGTCACCATTCTCATACCGCCCTACGACAACCCAGCTGATGCCGGGAAATGCTGGGAGGTGGAAGGGGTGAGGCTGGAGAACGTGGCCGGCGGTGGCTTCTCGTTGCTGCGCATGGCTCAACAGATGGCGGCGCGGGTGCGCGAACTTCAGCCGGATGTGCTGCATGTGTTCAAGCCGGTTGGCCCCGGCGCGCTGGCGATGTGGCTGCTGCTGCGCACGGCACCGCGCTATGTCACCAAGGTGGGCAGCGTCATCGTCGACAACGACGACTGGGAGGGCAAGGGCGGCTGGCTGGATGTCAACCCCTACCCCATTCACCAAAAATGGGTGTTGGCGGGGCAGGAGCGCTGGGCGCTGCGACATGCCAGTCTCATCACCTGCGCCAGCCACACGCTGGCCGTGCGCTCTCGCGAGTTGGTGAATGTGTTGCAACCGGCTCCGCTGCTGGCCATGAAGCCGATCATTGTGTTGCCGAACGGGCCGGATGCGTCTTTGCGAGAGCAGGTGCGCGCGGCGGAACTTAAACGCGACTCCTTGCGCGAGCAATTTGGCTGGGCCGGCCAGCACATCGTGATCTATGCCGGGACCGTGCCAAATGGGCATGACATGGACATGGCCGTGCGAGCTTTGCAAGCGGTGCGCACCCGTGCAGCGGGCCAGTTGCGTTGGGTCATTGTGGCCACCGGCGAAGGGTTGCCATCCTTGCGCGAGTCGGTGTCGCGGGCCGGGTTGGATGACATGACCGAGTGGCACAGCTTCATGCCACACGCGCAGTTGGTGGAGCGGCTGGTGGCGGCCGATGTCGCACTCTACCCATATCGCGACACGAATATCAACCGGGCCAAGTGCAGCGGCAAAGTCATCGACTACATGGCGTGTGCCAGGCCGATGGTGGTGAGCGATGTAGGCATGAACCGGATGTATCTGGAGAACGGCGTCAGCGGCCTGCTCACCCCGCCAGGCGACGCTGAAGCGTTTGCGGTGGCCCTGCAAGACTTGCTGACGCATCCCGACACCGCCGAGCGCATGGGTCGGGCCGCGCAGACACGGCTGTGGCAACACTTTGGCTGGGAGGCGCGGGTGAGTGAGTTGGAGCAGATTTACGCCGGGTGAGCGTTTACGATAACGTAGTCGTAGTCGTAAACGACTACGTTCGCGTTAACTCAAACACAATCGTTCACGCTCACAAAGCTACGGCACGCGCCGCGACTTGGCCGGGTCCTGGAGGGCGAACCAGACCAGCAGGCTACCGATGATGAGAATAACCGAGTTGACCACAAATGCGCCGCTCGGCTCAAACGCATAGACCGCGCCCATGGCAATCGGCCCGATCACCTCGCCGGCCGAGCGGGCAAAGGTGTACAGCCCAAACCCCTGACCACGCGCCTTGCCGCCCATCATGTCCGATGCGAGGGCTTGCTCAGCCGGGGTCGCTGCTGAATAGGTCACGGCTTCGGCCGCGACGAACAGCGATAACAAAATCAGGGCAATTGGCACGGCATAGCCCAGCACCCGAATAGACTCCGATGCCGGCACAACCACGGTCACCAGGGGAATAAACAGCGACAGGATGGCGCTACAAATCAGCCCCACGACCATCACTGGTTTGCGGCCAAATCGGTCTGCATACCGGCCCATGCGCGCCGGCAACGTCCCCCACACGATGGCAGCTGGAATGTAGGCGAGCGCGATGAGCTCGGGGCGCGGCGTGATGTGATCCTCAAGGTAGCGCAGGATGAACGGCATGAGCCCATAGGCCGAGGCACTGGTGAGGGCGATGATGGCCATGAGCACATACAGCTGCGGGTTCACCTTGCCGGATGTAGGTGAAGTCGCTTCAGGTTCGGCTTGGGCGATAAATTTGGTGTCATACAATCGCCGCCAGGTCAGCACAAATGCAACCACGGCCCCCACCGCAAAGATCAGAAACATGCGCGTCCAGGCTTCGGGGGTGATGGTCACGCCCTCGGGTCCCAGGCCATAGATCACGATGATGGGCACGGCAATGGCCGCGCCCAATAACCCACCCCGGTATTGGGCCTGCTCGGTGTATCCAAAACTGGTGCCACGGCCGGCCGTCTTGGCGAGGTCTGCCGTCATCGTCAGCGCAGACAGCAAAATCGTGCCCAGGCCTAATCCCTGGATAATCTGACCCGCGTACAGCATGAAACGGCCAAAGTTGAGCGTGCCGACAAACAGGACCGTGCCGCCAATTTCAAACGTGAACGAGCGCGCGTAGGCAAAACAGACCATGGACACAGCAATGAGCGCGATGCCACCAAGCAGGAAGACCTTGCGGCCATACTTGTCGATGGCGCGGCCGATGATGGGCCGGGGCAACGCCGTCATCAGCGCGCGCAGTGCCCACAGGAAACCAACATCGAGCCCTTCTGCGCCGACCGTTTTGGAATACAGCGGCAACAGACCGTTCAACACCGTGACGCCGAAACACGCCAGAGAGATGACCTGCTGCAATGAAACTAGTTGTTGACGGGCGCTGGGAAGTTGGGGAGTGCTGTCTTGCGATCCGATGGCAGTGTCCTTTGCAATATCCGTTTCGGTGGCTGCGTGTTTGCGCAGCAAGGGGGATTCGGGGGTGTTTTGTTGAGTGGCGTTCCCATCATTCGACGATGCTTCTACATCGCGCACAGCAGCGCCATCGCGCTGTGCGGACTCCACGGCCCCAGTTTTGAACGGCTCGTCCATAGCGTGCAGACATTCTACCTGTTAAAGCCATTGCTCAGATTAGCGGATAATGACAGTCAGATGACACTTCAACCTACGAATCAGGCCGCACATGGGTTGCACCCTGCTTGGCCGGGGCATGTAAATGTCACCGTCATTGCCGCCATGCGACTCCTATTGGTCATGCTGATGGGACTGCTGGCCGCGTGTGGCGGGGCCAGCCAGGCGGCCAAACCGGTGGTGAGCGTGGTGACGCCGGTTGAAGGCGCGCGCTTTGGTGTAGGTGAAGTGATCACATTGCAGGTGGCGGCGGCATCCAGCAACAATGTTGAGCGGATTGAGCTGCGCGCCAACAATGCCATTGCCGGTACGGCCACCAATCCCGAGCCCTCATTGACATTCTCCAGCCGGATCGATTTCACCCCACCCCAGGCCGGGGCATACGCCTTTGCAGTGCTGGCCTATGACAGCGCCGGCAACACCAGCGACCCGTTTTTGCTCAATGTGTTGGTGGGTGAGGAGCTGCTGTTTAGTGTGCCGCAGCCAACTCAGCCCGTGCCGCCCACCACGACCCCGCCACCTGGCATCGTCGGTGGCAACGGCTGCGACCTGAGTGCCCAATTTGTGGCCGATGTGACCATTCCTGATGGCACTGAAGTGGCGGCCGGTAAGCCATTTGTCAAAACCTGGCGGCTGCGCAACACCAGTTCGTGCGCGTGGGAGAGCGGCTACAAGCTCAAATTTCTCTCGGACGAGATCATGGGGGCCGCGCCTGAGCTGTCGATTCCCCCGACACCCAAGGATGCCGAGGTCGATATCAGCGTGCAACTGATGGCGCCGAGCGCGGCCGGCGTCTACACTAGCACCTGGCGCTTGTTGGAGCCGGGCGGCAAGCTGTTCGGCAATCGCCTCTGGGCATCAGTTAAGGTTCCTTAGCGAAGATCACAAACTAGTTATTAGTTGTTAGTGATTAGTTCTTAGTCGCCTAAACTAACAACTATTCACTAACAACTAACCACCACGTATGGCAGAAACAACTGAACTTACCATCGAGCTTTTCCGAGAGACGGCCAACAAGATCGAGCAGGAGGTGTCGGGCGTCATCGTCGGCCAGACCGATGTGATTCGACATACCCTGATCGCGATTATTGCTGGCGGGCATGTGTTGTTGGAAGGGGTGCCGGGGTTGGGCAAAACCAGCCTGGTGCGCACGTTTGCCGACGCGCTGGATCTGCGCTTCTCGCGCATCCAGTTCACGCCGGATCTGATGCCCAGCGACATTGTCGGCACCGACATTCTCGAAGACCAGGAGAATGGCAAACGCGCCTTTCGTTTCCAGGCCGGCCCGGTGTTTGCCAATCTGGTGCTGGCTGATGAGATCAACCGCGCCACGCCCAAAACGCAGTCGGCGCTGCTGGAGGCGATGCAAGAGCGCACTGTCACGATCATGGGCCGCACCTATGCCGCCAGCGCGCCGTTTTTTGTGCTGGCCACCCAGAACCCCATCGAGATGGAAGGGACTTATCCGCTGCCGGAAGCCCAGCTCGACCGGTTCATGTTCAAATTGAATGTGACCTTTCCCAAGACCAGCGAACTGGTGTCCATCATCGAGATGACCACGGGCGACAAGGCCCGCCGCGCCAAAAAGATGACCAACGGCAATATGCTGGTGGCAATGGGGCAATTGGCCCGTCAGGTGCCGGCCTCGTCCGAAGTGATGCAATATGCCGCGGGCCTGATCGCGGCCACCCACCCCGACAGCGAAGATGCCGGCGATATGGTGAAGCGATTTGTGCGCTATGGCGCCAGCCCGCGCGGCGCGCAGGCGTTGCTGCTGGGTGGCCGGGTATTGGCACTGCTAAAAGGCCGCTATAACGTGGCATTGGACGACCTGCGCGAACTGGCACCAGCCGCCCTGCGTCACCGCATTCTGCTCAACTTCGAGGGCCAGGCCGAGGGCATCCGCACCGATGATGTGGTGGCCGATTTGGCTGGGAAAGTGAAGGTGTAAAGGGATGACAGTGTGAGAATGTGACGGAGCATTGCGCAGTTGTAGGGGCAAAGCAGCAGGCTCGGGTATGGGTTTGAATGGCGATGAGCCTGCTGCTTTGCCTCTACTCTTGTACCAACTCTTGTACCAACGCTGGCATATACGCACGCGGCACCAAACCGGTGGGGGTTGGCCCAGGCGTAGCGGTTGTGGTGGCCGTGGCTCCGGCGCGCGGTGTGGTCGTTGGGGTGGATGTCGCCATCGCTGTGGCATTGCCCATGGGTGTTCTTGTGGGCGTGGATGTGGCTGTGGCCGTCGCCGTGGCGCTTCCAGGTTGTGCGGGGCAGGCAGAACTGCTGGGCCGGCCACCCACCGTGCTGAGATAGCACCAGGCCGTCGGCTCGAATCCACCGGGCACATGCCCGCCGCCCTGGGCGATGTAGAAGGTGAGATCCAGGCCCACGCAACGGGTGGCTAGCTGACCTTCCGCCTGACTGTAGGCATAGGATTTCACCACTTTGCCACCCACGGTGCCGGGCAATGTCTTCTCGGTTTGCGAGCTGACGAGAACGGTGTAGCAGCCGGCTGCATCGCCCCAACCCGCCCAGGTGGACGAGGCGTAATCCTGATCCAACGCGGGAGGTGCTGTATCCTCGAACTCACTGCCATTGGGCGGCAATTGGCCGTGGATGTCGAGAATGTGAGCGGGACGGGTGACACCGGGGGCCGTGAATAAGGTGGGTTTGGGAGTCCAGAAGCCAAACTCGCTGACTTCGCCGCAGGTGATATCGCTGCCAGCGGCCGGTGCGTTGCCTACTACGTTGCCATCACAATAGAACGTGCCCGACAACGGCACAATCGCCTTCACCTTGTTGCGCGTGCGTGGATCGGCATACAGGTAATAGGCAAATCCTGCACCTCTCGACTCGCCCACGGCATAGATTTTGTTGGGGTCGATGGCCGTGCCCAGAAGCGCCGTGTTGGCCGTGGCTTTGATGATCAGTTGATTGATGAAATCAACATCATCATACGGCTGCCCGCTCTCGTCCATGCGAAATCGCCAGCCCGAGCCATCGATGGCCGCGGCAGCCGGAATATTGTTGCGCCCCTGCGCCGATAGCAAGACGGCGCCGTTGTCGTCATTCAGCACCGCGCTCTTCCAGGCCTCGCTCAGACCCATATTGCCGCCGTCGCCATGGAGATGAATGACCAGCGGCCGCCCCGCAGCCGGCGCAGGATAGCCGGAGACGGCATAGACAAAATTGCGCGTCACGCCGCTCACCGCAATTGTGCCGAAGGTGGCCGCACCCGGCGCTGGAGTTGCCTGTATGGATTCGACCGAGTGTTGCGCCACGGCCTTGTTTTGTGTGGCGACGCACATACCCACCAGCAAGAGCGTGAGTGTGATCGGCAAAAGGTGTAGACACATGGATTTGATGTTCATTGAATTGGAGATAGGTTCGCCGTCTGACCCCTCAGTGTCTGTGAATGCATTCACTTGGGTTTAATAGAAAATGATTTTGGACAGACTGTACAAAATTCAACGGAATAAAGACGGATTTCATCCCATTTAATTTTGTCTAACGCGCTGATATTTGAGAATGACAGAATAAATGTTACGGCTTAGCCTCTTCCGGCGGCCGGGTTGCCTTAAAACTGCGATATAACAACAGGTCATATATCACTTTCAATCCACCGCCCAGAAAGAAGGGCACGCTGAGTAGCATTGGGTTTGACAGAAAAAGGCCAGTCAACAGGGGCGCAATGGATACCCCCGCCGAGCGCGCAATACCGGTGATGCCGGCCGCGGCCGAGCGCTCCTCGGGTTTTACCACGGCGGCGGTATAGCTCTGGCGCGTCGGCACGTCCATCTGCGAGATGCTGAAGCGCAACAGCAACACCGTGATTGCCAGCGGCAACGACGGCATCAGTGGCACCAGCATCAGCAAAATATTTGAGGGCAGATGGGTAAACACCATCGTGTTGATCAGCCCAAATCGGCGGGCAATACGCGCAGCTGAGAGGGCCGAGAGACCGGCCAAAATATTCGCGCCAAAGAAAATGGCACCAATAAGGCCGGGTTGCACGCCAAATTTGAGATTGAACCAATAGGCGATGAGCGATTGAAGTACCAGACCACCCGCAAATGCATCCAGCGCAAACAGGGTACTGAGGCGAACAATGACACCGCGCGATGCGGGGCTGAGTCCAAATCGATGCGTCGATTCCGATACAACAGGCGTGGCCTCGATGATGGGTTCCAGTAGCGCAAACAACATGACGAGAACGATGCCGCTGGCAGCATAGATCGTCAATACCATCCGATACGCCTCCAGCGCCGGCATGCCTCGCGCCTGCAAGAACTGGGTTAGCCAGCCGCTGATTAAGGCACCAAACGCGGTGGCAACCGAGCCGGCCAGGTTGTACCAGGCGAAGGTTTGCGTGCGCTGCTTGTCCGGCAACAGTTGCGAGAGTGCGGCCTGCTCAATCGGCAAAAAAGGGCCAATCTCGTTGCCGCTGGGACTGATGACGCCGATGATGGCGGCGGCAATCAGCAACACAATGTTGTGCGTGAACAGGAAGATGACACCGGCAAAGATCATCAGTGAGGCACCCATCATCAGCATGCGCTTGCGCCCAACCCGATCTGCATTCGTAGTCAGCCAGAGCGATACGAGGGCATCACCTGCCAATGTCACAGAGAGTAGCAAACCGACCTCGCGCTCATTAAGACCAATTTGAACCAGATACAGAACCAGCACCACCGACAACAGACCGTAGGCAAATAGGCGCACTGCACGAGTGGTGAACAGTAGCGCGATGCTGCGCCGGGTGGAAAACGGAAGGGGAACATTCATGTTGAACACAGAAATTTGGCCGTCGACGAATCAAAACAGCATAGAGCGACTTTAGGTGATTTACTGATTTTGCGCAGTGCGCGAAATTTCGGCGCGAAAGCAGTGGGTAGTAAGGGCAGGACTGTCGCCAGACGCTGGCGCACCCGCCCCTACCCACTGCGCAACCACGTTGGTATGCGTAATATCAGTGATGAAGAAACGCCATCTTTGAACCCGAGGAAACGAGCTTATTCTGACCTATTTTCACAACTCATGCTGTTGTAAAATTGTCCGCTCAAAATATCCTGTTTTTTTATTGATACACGCTGGTTTCTGAGACATGCTAAAAGAGATTTTCCTCGTTCGCCACTGCCACCCCAAGCAAGGCACCGGCATCGCCTACGACCGCGTGCCCGGCCCTCCGCTATCGGATGTGGGTCGCGAAGAGGCGCGTGTGGCCGGCCTGTTTTTGGGCCACATGCACATTCAACAGATTTACACCTCACCGCTGGATCGGGCCCACGAAACGGCGACGTTAATTGGTCAGCAATTGGCGCTCACACCCGTGCTTGAGCTGGCGCTGGCCGAGCACCGCAAGGAAGAGACGTTCGAGCAGGTGAAACAACGGCTGCAGGATGTGATAACGCGGCTGGATGCCGAACCCTTCGAGCGCATCGCCCTGGTCGCGCACGGCTCGCCCATCAAAGCGCTGTTGCTGACGTTGACCCAGGAGCGGATCAAGCTCGACGACTATCGCTTCGCCAACGGCAACCATGTGCCCACGGCCGGCGTGTGGCACGCCCGTCGCAACGCGGATCCAGTAGCAATGCCGCAATGGGAACTCGACCTCATCTTCAAACCCATCGTGACTGCGCCGGTCGGCCATTTCGCAGTCTAGACGTTTTAGATATCGTCGACCGCAAAGGTGGACGCCATCTCGTATAAGCCCCTAAACACCATGCAAGTCACCACCGGCAAAGCCAAAGGCCGCAGGCTCAAGGCCGTCCCCGGCGATACCACCCGCCCGATCACCGACAAAGCCAAGCAGGCCCTGTTCAACATTTTGCAGGATGATGTGGTTGGCACGGTATGGCTGGATCTCTTTGCCGGCACGGGGGCGGTGGGGATTGAGGCGCTCAGTCGCGGGGCCAAACAGGTCACCTTCATCGATCGCGCTCGCATTGCGGCGAATGTCATTGCCGAGAATCTGCGCGCCACCCAGCTAGAGGCCAGCGGCCGCGTGCTCAACACAGACGCATTTGTCTATCTGGCCGGCACCGTCACCACCCGCTACGATTTTATCTACGTGGCCCCGCCCCAATATCACAGCCTGTGGTCGGGCGCGCTGCTCAAGATCGACCAACAACCCAACTGGCTGGCCGAAAATGGTGAAGTCATCGTCCAGATCGACCCGCGCGAGTTCGACACCCTGGCACTGGACAATCTCGAGCTCACCGAGCAGCGCAAGTATGGCCGCACGCTGCTGTGTTTTTACGGGGGGAAGTAGTAAGAGGGGAGTAGTCAGTAGTCAGTAGTCAATAGTCAATAGTCAATAGTCAGACAGTAACAATAAGCTTTCTTGTCTGACTACTGACTACTGACTACTCGCTACTCCCCTCTTCCCACAATCACCATCGGCACCGGATCCAGCGAATCGGTCAGGGTGGCGTCGGAGGTGCCGCTGATCCACAGGCCGGTGGAGCCGCCACCGTCGAGGTTGAGCGCGCTCACCACGGCCAGCTCTTCAGATGCGGCGAGAAAGCGGGCGAGCTCGGTCAGCGACCATTGAGCATATTGACAGATGCCCAGCAACACACGGCCCTCGGCATCAATGGCGACAAAGCTGCGCCGGCTGTGCGCGCCGTTGTCCGAAATCCCCTGCACCATGCGGCCGGCATTCACCAGCATCGGCGACCCTTGCAGCGCAAAGTCAATCTGGGGATCTGCTTGATACGGCTCAGCCCGTAGCCATTGTAGCGAGGGCACATCATCACGCAGGGCGAACATGCCGCCAAAACCCTGATAGCTGGCACCTGTGGAAACCCCATCAATGACCGTGAGCGCCGTGGCCAGATTGTTTTCATCGTAGTAGCCGCCGTTGATGACGATATCGACCTGCTCACCGTTTAACCAGTCCCGGACATGCCGGGGAACCTCGGGGGTGTAGCGCACTTGCAATTTGACTTGTGCCGGATCGAGCCGCGCCACTACCAATAACTCATCCACATCACCCACCCGGCCACGCAAATTAATGCGCTCGATGCCGGGTTTCACGGGCCGCCATTGACCATCGTAATAGGCCAGCGCATCGGCCGTGGGTTGTGGCATGGCCGACAGGGCGGTGGTGGCCGGCGTGGCACCATCTTGAGACGCATTCGGCGGCACCTCTGGATAGACCGTGACCAATGGAACCAGTGCGCTGGGTTGAATCGGACCTGCGCCGCGACCTGCGCCGCGACCACACGCAGCCAGGCTGAGCATCATGAGCAGCCGCGCACAGATTCGCAAGACATAGGCGAGCTTCATGGACGAATTTTCGCACACCTGCACCAACAATTAACTTCGCGAGACTGAATAACCACCCATCTCACTCAGGATCGCTCTGTTGGCGGGTGCGTTTGATCTGGCTGTTGCGGCGCTTGCTTGAGAGCCGTTGCTCGATGGAGCCTTTCGTGGGCCGGGTGGCTCGGCGCCGCTTGGGAATCACCAATGCATCGCGCAACAACTGGGCAAACCGGCGAGTGACTTCTTCGCGGTTGCGCAACTGGCTTCGCTCGGATTGGGAAACCATATGCACCACGCCATCCGAATCCGCGTAGGTTTTGAGCTTGCTCAGCGCGCGTTGCCGTTCCATCTCGTTAAACAACGGCGAATGCAATAGGTCAAATGTCAGTTCCACCGCACTCTCCACCCGGTTCACATTCTGGCCGCCCGGCCCCGACGCACGCGCAAACTGATAGGTCACCGCGCTCAATGGAATGCTGATGCGCGAATTAATCACGATTGAATCGTCCACGTGAAGGACTATAACCGAGAAGAGAGGGGAGACGACGGACGGCAGACGACGCCAATTCTTAAGTCATCGGTCGTCTGCCATCCGGCGTCTCTTTCGGCTTAACCCCCTAAAATAACCCCACTTACTATGGCTCATCAACTCTGTGTTATCCCCGGCGACGGTGTCGGTCAGGAAGTCATTCCGTGTGCGGTCGAAGTGCTCAAGCACGTATTACCCGATCTTGAAACGGTGACGGCCGAGGCCGGCTGGGACTGCTTCCAACGCACCGGCAACGCCTTGCCCGACGACACCAAAGCCAAAATCGGCGCGTGCGGCGCGGCACTGTTTGGCGCGGTATCGTCGCCGTCTAAAAAGGTCGAAGGCTATCGCAGCCCCATCATTCAAATGCGGCAACACTTTGATCTGTTCGCCAATCTGCGGCCCACCCAGGGCTTGCAACTGCCTGGATCACGCCTGAATGTCACGCTCAAGCCGATTGACCTGTTGATCGTGCGCGAGAACACACAGGGACTATATGTGCAGCGCGAGTATCAGCGCGGCGAGGAGGCCGTGGCCGAGCGCGTGATCACGACTGCGGCTTCGACTCGCATCGGCGTGCTGGCCCTGGAAATGGCCCAGGCGCGCCGCAAGCAACTGACCATCGTGCACAAGGCCAATATTTTGCCGCTGACCGATGGCACCTTTCGGGATGCGGTGCGAGCGGCGGCGGTTCAGTTCCCCGAGGTCAAAATCAATGAAGTGTTGGTAGACACGGCCGCGATGCTGCTGGCCAGCAAGCCCGAGCAGTTCGATGTGGTGGTGACGACCAACCTGTTTGGCGACATCCTCAGTGATCTGGCCAGCGTGTGGGGCGGCGGCATGGGCGTGGCGCCATCGCTCAACATCGGCCAGCACGTGGCCATTGCCGAGCCCGTGCACGGCAGCGCACCCGACATTGCCGGCAAAGGCATCGCCAATCCCAGCGGTGCCATCCTAGCCGCGGCGTTACTGCTGCGCTATCACTGGAACGAGCCGGAGTTGGCGTTGCGAATCGAGAACGCCGTCTCGACCGCAATCGCCAACGGCGCGCGCACCCCAGATATGGGTCCGGCTTCGGATGGCAAAGCCACCACCCGTCATGTGGTGGACGCCGTGATTGAAGCGTTAAATGCAGGGTGAGTGATTAGTGACGAGTGATCAGTTGTTAGTTTGTGACGACGCAGCCCTTCATGGGTGCATAGGTTTGATCTCATCTCGCGGCAGTAGAATCCACCAATGCTCTCCGAAGCGTTTTTGCGCTCGCTGCGCAACCTCAGGCTCAACCCACTCCGGCGGCGCTCTGGCAGCCTGACGGGCGAGCGGCGCAGTGTGCGGCGCGGCCGCAGCGTGGAATTTGCCGACTATCGCAACTACACACCCGGCGATGATCCGCGCCGGGTGGATTGGAATATTTACGCGCGGCTGGAACGGCCCTACATCAAGCTGTTCGAGGACGAGGAAGACCTCACCACTCACATTCTGCTCGACAGCAGCCCCTCGATGCAGTGGCAGGATGAGGATGAAGACACGCCTTACAAGTGGCGCCGCGCAGCAGAGCTGGCCGTGGCCCTGGGCTATATTGCCCTGGCCTCCGGCGATAAGCTGGTGGTCGAAACCAATGGCAGGGCCGGCATCCAACATTTTGGCCCACGGCGGGGCGGGGCGGCCATGGCCGAACTCATCAAGTTCGTCGAAGGCCTGATGAACACCTCCAGCACACGCATACCGGCCAATGTCCCGGCGATGGGCAAGCCAGCGATGCCGCTCAATGACTGGTTTAAGCGCTATGCCCTCAAAGCCAAACCCGGCCTATGCATCATCATCTCGGATTTGTTAGATGAGGGCGGCTATGAAGAGGGGTTGACCGCGCTGGGCAGCAGCCGGCTCGACCTGCATGTGCTGCACACATTGTGCCCGGCCGAGCTGGACCCGCAACTGATCGGCGACCTCAAGCTCAAAGACATCGAAACCAACCGCACCCAGGATCTCAGCCTGGACGACGCAGTGATGGCCCAATATCGCCAGCGGCTGAGCGAGTGGACGGCCGCGATCACCAACTTTGCGCGCCGTCGAGGTGGCCGCTATCACCTCACCGATACGTCGTTGCCGATGGAGCAAATTTTGTTGAAGGATTTGCGGCGCGAAACATGGCTGGTTTAACTCACGCACGCTCACATCTATGAACTTTCTCAATCCACTCGCCCTGCTGGCTGCACTGCTGGCCGTGCCCATCATCCTGCTGTATTTGCTGCGGCTGCAACGGCGCGAACAGCCGGTGTCCAGCACGTTGCTGTGGCGCCAGGTGATCATGGACCGCGAGGCGAACACGCTGTGGCAAAAACTGCGCCGTAATTTACTGTTGCTGTTACAGCTCTTTACGTTGCTGTTTCTCGTGTTCGCGCTGATTCGGCCCTACGTCAATGTGCAGTCGCAACTCAGCGGCAAGCTCATCGTGTTGCTCGACACCTCTGCTTCCATGCTGGCAACAGATGTCGCGCCCTCTCGCTTTGAGGCGGCGCGTGCCGAGGCGCTTAAGCTGATCGACCAACTCGGCAACAACGACCAGATGACCTTGATCGCGGTGGACGACGCGCCGCGCATCCTCAGCACCACCACCAACGATGCCAGCCAACTGCGCGCCAGCTTGAACGACATCGCGCCCACCCTAACCACGGCCAACTGGAGCGCGGCCATCTCGCTGGCCGCGGGATTGGGCGGCGAAGGTACGACCACCATCGTCATCAGCGACGGCGCGAATGCCGGGGATATGCAGCTGTTGCAGGGCGCGGCCCGCTACATTCCCATCGGCAGCAGCGGCGACAATATCGCCATCAGCACCCTGTCTTTGCGGCGAACTGTGCGCGGGCTATCGGCGTTTGTGCGGGTGTCCAACAATGGCGCTCAGGATGACAGTGTACTGGTGTCACTCAAAGCCGACGGCAACCTGATTGATGCGCGCACGCTGGCCGTGCCGGCCGGACAATCCGCCACCTGGACAATCAACGCCATGGACCCCGCCATCACCACCTTGCAGGCATCGATTGACCAGGCCGAACACAACACCCTGGCGGCCGATGACCAGGCCTATGCCGTAAATGTGAACAACACCATGCGGCGCGCATTGTTGCTGACGCGGGGCAATCGATTTTTGGAGCAGGCCATGAGCACGCTGCCAAACCTGCGCACGACACGAGCGGTAGCGTTGCCACCGGCCAGCGAGCAAACCTACGACCTGTATGTGCTGGACAACATGACAGTGACGTTGCCGGCCAACGCCAATGCGCTCATCATCGGCGCGCAGACCGTCTTCAGCACCAGCGGCACCTTTAGCAACACGGCGTATGTGCGCACCGAAACTCATCCCATCGTGCAAGACCTGGACTGGCGCACGATCAATGTGCTGGACATTCAACGCGTAAATGCGCCGGCGACGTTGCGCCCGGTGATTCTGACGCAGGGTGGGCCGGCCTTGCTGGCTGGCGAAGGCGTGCCGATGCGCAATCTCACCCAGCTTCGGCGTGCGGTGGTGCTGCCATTCGAGTTGCGCCGCAGCGACCTGCCGCTGCAAATTGCCTTTCCCATCCTGATGGCCAACGTGGTGGATTACCTGGCCCCGCCGCAAGGCTTGAGCGTGCCCACTCAGGTTCGGCCCGGCGAAATTGTGGCGCTGCCAGAGGGCGCGGTGGTGCAGCCGCCGGGGCAATCGCCGGTGGCTGTTGACGCGCGCGGGTTTGCCAACACAAATACTGCCGGCATCTATGGCTTTCGTCTGAACACCAGCGCGGCGAGTGATGCGATGAATAGCGGCGCATTTGCCGTCAATTTTCTCAATCCCATCGAGTCGGCCATTACTCCCAACCCTCAACTCCAGGTCGGCAATGCCACCACCAATGCCACCGTGCAGACCCAGCTCACCCAGCGCGAGTTTTGGAACGTGATGGCGGTGCTGGCCCTGCTCTTACTCATCGCTGAATGGTGGGTGTACCAGCGCGGTGTGCCGGCCAGACTCGCCAGCCTGGGTCAGACGGCCCAACCTGCCCCATCCACCCCCGCTTCAACCAAATAAAAAAAGCCGCCAGACTCTAATAAGTCTGGCGGCTTGTGTGTAAAAACACAGCGCGATGCGACTAGTTCGATGACGGCAATGACAAACCAGAAGTGCTGTCTTCAACGGTCGTATCGGCGGTCGGCTCCACAACTTCAGCCGATATTACCTCTGCCGGCGTTTCAGCCACAACAGTCTCAGTAGGTGGTGTCGCCTGTGGCCGATAGCCCAGGCTGGTGGAAATCGCCTTGGCTGCAGCGATCACCGCGCTCACGCTCTCCTCGCGCAACGGCTCGAAATGGGCACTGTCGATCAAAATTCCAATGGCCGCCACTTCCTGGCCAGATTGATCGCGCACGGGAGCAGCAATACTGGTGCGATCCGCAGATCGTTCATTCATACTGATGCCATAACCAACTTCGCGAATTTCGTCCAACTCGGTCTTCAGCCGGTCCAAGTCTGTAATTGTGCTGGAGGTAAAGGCCGGCATGCCGCTCTTTTGAAACGCCTCCTGCAAGGCCTCCCAGGGCTGATAGGCCAGCAACACTTTGCCGAAAGCGCTGGAATACGCGGGGACACGTGCTCCAATGTAGGAAACGAGATGCTCCTGGCTGTCCATCGCTTCGATGCCGTCGGCAACCACAACATCGGCCTGATCCAGCAGTCCAAGATAAGCGCTGTTGCCAAACCGTGCCACCAAGCCCTGCAATTGTTTGCGCGCTTCCTCACCATACTGAGGAACCTTGAGCAGGACTCCGGAATAGGTCAGAAGGCGGCGACCCAACCGGTAGCGGCCACGATCAGTTCGGGCCAGCCAGCCGATTTGTGCCAAAGAGGACAGCAATTCGTGAACCGTGGATTTGGGTTCACCAAAACGCACTGCAATTTCTGTGACACCCCATTCGTGTTTGTCGTTCGTAAAGAGATCGAGCACATTGCTCGCTTTTTGAATTGTTCCAAGCATTTCACTTACCTAAACTAACAACTTCAGTTAAACGTCACGATCTGTTCATTTGGTCGCTGGTATACATTCAACCAATCGACATTCTACTCAAGAGATGGACATTCCATCCCTCCTAAGCGTACACAAAAAATACCACACCACATTACACGAACATAGAAAACGACAATATCGTTATCTTAATATTCATATTTGTGTAGATTGGCAAGTGCCAGGCAGTTCCTCTATTTATATGAGATTCAAACTGATAGTCTAGTAAGAGCACCTGATTCACAACTACGAAACTGCAACGGCTATGCCAAGAAAAGTGCAGCCGGCCCAGGTTGTTCAATGACTCGAGCGGCCCATCGCACGGCTTCGCTCGCAG
>JBBQST010000022.1:0-20525 GCA_038213625.1 Thermoflexales bacterium | reverse complement strand
CGCCACGGCCCACATAGCTGTCGAAGTCATACGTAAACCGGGTCGGGGTGAGACAGTAGCAAATGTGGCGGGCAGCGGGATTGAGCGGCCGCACGCCGATGCAAAATGCGCTCTTATTGCTCAGCACCACGTCATAGTCGGCCGGCACGGTTCGGTGCGCCCACGACCAGGCGAACAGCGGCATATACGGCTGGTGGTTGCGGTGGATGCCGGGCAGCCGATCCAGCTCGGTCGAGCGAATATCCCAGGACTGCCAGCTTTTGGGCAGACGCGGCCGGTCGTAGATGCTGGTGAGGATGGGTGCCTGGGGAAAGAAGCCGTGCAAATGCGCGAGGACATCTTCAGCGCCGCCGAGTTGATTGAGCCAGTCATGAGCGAGGGCAATTTTCACAGGGGCTGGATTGTACGGGTTGGTGAGTTTGGACTGCGGGCTTTAGGTTTCAATTCCTCACCCCACCACCACCACCGGCTCCCCCAACACTTCCATGCGCGGCTGGATGCCGAGGCCGGGCTGGGTCGAAGCGGCCATGCGGCCATTCTGTCGCTGGGGCGCGCCCTCGGCGGTGCTGACGGTGACGTAGCTGTTGAAATCGGTGGTGGTGAACAAGAGTTCGGGCGGCGTGCTCTGGGCCAGATGCGCGATGGCGGCGGTGGCAATATCACCGCCCCACGAATCTTCCAGGGTCATGGCGATGCCCATGCTGACGCACAGGTCGCGAGCCTGCCGGATTCGCGTGAGGCCGCCGAGCTTGCTGATCTTGAGGTTCACCACATCCATGGCCAGATCGGCCCGCGCGCGCAACAAAATATCCAGGCCGTCAATGGTCTCGTCCAGCACAAACGGATGCGGGGTCTGTCGGCGCACGGCCAGGCACTCCTCATAGGTCAGACACGGCTGCTCGATATAGACATCGACCTCGCGCACGGCTTTGGCGATGCGCACGGCCTCATGTTGCACCCAACCCGTATTCGCGTCGGCCACCAGCCGGTCGCCGGTTTGCAATTGGGCAGCCACGGCGCGAATGCGCTCGATATCGACATCCGGGTCGCCGCCCACTTTGAGCTGAAAGCGCCGGTAGCCTTCAGCGCGATACCCCGCGACCTTGGCCGCCATGGTCTCGGGAGACTCCTGCGAAATGGCACGATAGAGCGGCACATCTTCACCATATCGGCCGCCCAACAGCTCGCACACCGGTAAGCCAGTCGCCTGCCCCAGAATGTCCCAGCACGCGATGTCGATGCCGCTTTTGACATAGGGATGGCCCTTGAGCGCGGCATCCATGCTGCGGTTGAGCCGGGCCAGTTGGCGCGGGTCTTCGCCGAGCAGGTGCGGCCCCAGCTCATGCAACCCGGCCCGCACCCCAGCGGCATAGGCCGGCAGATAAAACGGGCCGAGGGGGCACACCTCACCTGTGCCGGTGATGCCGGCGTCGGTTTCCACCCGAATAATGGTGCTGTCGAAGACGGTGACCGATTTGCCGCCGCTCCACTTATAGGTCGTTTCGTGTAACGGCAGTTCGACGCGGTAGGCCAGAATGCGGGTGATCTTCATGGTTTGGGGGCGCAATGACATGCTCACTTGCGCTTTGGCGATTGTAAACGCCAGACGAATTACGCAGAAAGAGGCTCCATGGACTCGACCTCAGAGGTGGAGCCCATGGAGCCTCTTTCTAAATGCTGCTTGGAGCAACCTAAGTAAGTCGCGAAAAGTTCTTTACGTGATGTGCATGGTAGGGGCGCAGCATGCTGCGCCCCTACGAAGGCTTATTGCACATTTGTCCTTACGGCAACGCGTCAACTGACGATCAATTTTTTTTGAAGACTTACTTAGCCGCGTCCGCGCAAACCCTTGATGATGCCGGCCAGCAAAATGCCACTGAAGGTGACCCAACCTAGTACGGTGCCGACCACATCGGCACGGCTTTGGCCAGGCTGGCTGGGCTGTGAGGTGACCATCTGGGCGTTGCGGCGCTTCAACTTATTCAATGTAGCTTTGCGCCCTTTGGGGTCCGGTGCCACATCATCGGTTTCGGGCGGAATTTGGGGGGGCGGCTCGGCCTGTGTCGTCACCAAAACTTGCTCGTCGCGCCGCGAGCCATACAGTCGGGCAAAGACCTGGGTGAACTCGGCACCAAAGAACAGAATTTGGGCGCTGTAGTAGACCCAGATCAATAGGATGATGAGCGAGCCCGCCGCGCCGTAGGTCGATGTGACACTGCTATTGCCGAGGTAGAGCCCAATCAGCAAACGGCCGATGGAGAACAACAACGAGGTGATGGCCGCGCCGATCCACACATCGCGCCAGGCCACGTGCACGTCGGGCAGCACTTTGAACATCAAAGCAAACAGCAGGGTGGTCACCAAAAATGACAGGACCGCGCTGATCGCCTGCGAGATGATCGCGGCTTCGCCAATCGCGCCGCCGACAAACGTGCTGACGCCGGTCAGCACCGCACTGATCACGAGTGAGACCAGCAACAGAAACCCGATGCCGAACACCAGCGTCAGCGACAGAAAACGGGTCCGCACCATCAGTAGCAGGCCACTTTTCTGGGGCTGTGGCTTCACATCCCAAATCTCGTTCAGCGAATTTTGTAGCTCACTAAATACACCCGTGGCACCAAACACAAGGGTGGCAATTCCGATGATGGTGGCGATGATGCTGGCGGATGGTTTGCTGGCACCCTGAATCATCGTCTCGATCAGTTCAGCGCCTTGCAAGCCAATCAGGCCCCGAATCTGACCGACGAGTTGGCCGGTGGCGGCCTCGTTACCCAACACCAGGCCGGCGACTGAGATGGCAATAATGAGCAGGGGCGCAATGCTAAACACGGTGTAATAGGCCAGCGCCGCGGCCAGCCGGGTGGCATTGTCCTCCTGCCACTCCTTGATGGTCGTTGTGATCAACCGCACAGCGCGGCGTTGTGTGAGCTGCTTTAGCATCGCTACAGCATAGGTCGGAGTATTGCTTGTGCCATCAGAAAAAAGCGCGGATAACCGTAAGTACCAGTCCGATGACGCGGGCGCGCAGACGCAGGCGCGCAGACGTTGGGGTTGCCACAACGGCCGCAAATCCAGCCAGTTGATTTGTGCGGCGATGGATCAGCTTCTGTAGAATGACGCTCTGCCTGAAATTGGAACGGTGCTCAAAATATGATTAATTCTTCCGGTGTCATGGCCGTGCTCGATCACCACGTCACGATCAATTGGGATGATGGCCCCACCCTGATGCGGATGGCCGGCCAGGTGCGCTACCACACCAACGACTCGCCAACCGTGCAAACCCTGCGGGTCACGGCCTCGCGGCGAAGCAGTGAGGAGCCGCTGTGTTTTTACAGCGCCAATGCCGATCTGCACGCCACCTGGACGGTGCAGGAACGAAGCGAGGGCTGGACGTTTCAGCTCTCTGTGACCAACGAGAATGACGCCGAGGATGACCTGGCCTCCGAGATCTACCTCGACAGCATCGAGGTGATGCGGATCGATAGCGCATACGGCGGCGTGTTCAGTCTGGGCGCGCCAACCGGCCTGTGGCAATGCAGCGCCGAACACTTGTTACTGGGTACCGGTGCTGCGGCCGATGGGCGTGTTGAGCCTGATCGTTGGGCGCTGAGCACGCCGACGGCGACTGGTTTCATCCGCCAGCGCGAGCTTGTGGTGCAGCCGAGCGCGTCCAATCGAACCCGGCCTCCGGCGCTGCTGTTTCGGGCGTTGCAAGCGGAAGGCGTCAGCACCGAGCTCCAACTTGAGATCACCGGCGAGAAGTTTGAGCGCTTCGTGGCTCAGCACAAGCTGGATGGCACGCTGATCGGGGCCGGCGTCACCGTTGCATCGCCTGAATTCTGGGTGGTGGCTGGGGACGATGCGGAGGAGTTGAAGCGGATGGAGGCTAGCAGCTAGCCGCTAGCAGCTAGCATCTGGCGGCTGGCGGCTAGCAGATGGCGGCTGGCGGCTGGCGGCTGGCAATGATAATCATGGCAAGTTTCAACACGGCCGAACACATTAACCCGACGCTGCTGCACAAGGCCAGGGTTATTTACGAGAAATTGCTCGAGGTCTATGGCAGGCCCAAATGGACCAAGCTGGATGGCGTCAGCGAACTCGTCAGCACAATCCTGTCGCAGAACACCAACGACGGCAACCGCGATCTGGCCTATGTGCGCCTGCGCGCGCATTTTGCCACCTGGGAGGACGTGCGCGATGCCGAGCCGGCTCTGGTCGTGGACGCGATCAGGCCCGCCGGCCTGTCCAACCAGAAGGGGCCGCGCATCCAAAAAGCGCTGCAACGGATTACCCAGGAGCGCGGCAGGCTGGATATCGATTTTCTGGCTCAGCTACCGGTCGAAGATGCCAAAAAGTGGCTGCTCAGCATCGACGGCGTCGGCCCCAAAACCACCGCCATCGTGTTGCTGTTTTGCTACGACATGCCGGCATTTCCGGTGGACACCCACGTGCATCGGGTGAGCGGCCGGTTGGGGTTGATTGGGCCGAAGGTGACGGCGGATCAGGCCCACGAGATCTACGAGCAACTCAGCCCAGCCGGCACGCACGGCGCATTTCACCTTAATATTATTCGGCACGGCCGCGAAATTTGCCACGCGCGCAAGCCCGAGTGCGAGCGTTGCTTTTTGCAACAGCAATGCGATTATTTTCAGTCGTTGAGATAAATGTTGATCGTCGATCACGCCGAGTCGCGATCCATCTCCCCAAACCAGGCGTTAACCGATTCAAAGTCCTGATCAAATTTTCAATGCCGCCCACTCGAAGTGTGCATATTCTTGGTAGAATGTTGGCCGTGTCGCAGTGAAGTTGGGCGCGTGTTGGAGAGATGCCAGAGTGGTTGAATGGGACGGTCTCGAAAACCGTTGTAGCTCTTTTGGGTTACCGTGAGTTCGAATCTCACTCTCTCCGCTGAAGAAGTGGTTAGTCGTTAGTGGTTAGTAATTAGTTTTCGGATCCCACATAACTAACTACTAATGACTAACGACTAATGACTAATCACTAACAACTCCTCTCATGTCCGCACGTTGTGTAGATTGCCTGAATGAAGCGGTTGAGCGCTGTGAAGTGACCAGTGTGCCGCTGTGTGCGCAGCACTTGTGGTACGTCGAGGACGGCCGGCGCGTCAGCGAGCGAGTGGCCAAACAGTTGGGAGCCAAGGGAATCACGGTCTACTCACCCCAGACCTATCTGGATCAATTGGGCAGTGCCGCAGCTCTGCCCCGGCTCCCCGAATCCACCCCGCCCATCATCACCCGCCAACGCAATGGCAACGATGTCATCGCCGCGATGGCCCTGATCAGCGGCATAGCTTCCCTCGTCACCTGCTTTGGCATCGGCATTGCCATGTGTGTGCCGCCGCTGCCGCTGTTGCCGCTGCTGTTGGGCAGCATTGGGCTGGCCGGCTCCAAAAATGCCAGCAAGCCCGATCAGGCCCGGCTCTACTCGTGGATTGGCATCGTGGGCGGGGCCGGTTTTGTAGCCGTGGTCATGCTGCTGCTGGTCGGCTCGGTCGCCTTTGGCACCACCTCGCTCATCCCAACCTTCTACTCCGGCGGCTTTGCCACCCCCACCCCAGTTGCGCCGTCACTGCCTTAGCAGCACCCAAACGGCCCCGCTCTGCGCAATAGCTATGAGAATCCTTCGCTATTGCTACGAAATTCCTACTTAAGTTTGACGCGGATCGCGACGAAAGTCACGACGAACAATTACGCCTATTTGAAATGAATTACCAACTCTTGGTAATTCAACAATATCGACAGACAAGAACAACGAGATTGATAGACGCGAGGGGATGTCGTCTCATAAGATCAAGGTTGGCTTGTTTCATAGGCTTTGACATTGTTTGTTTGATAGCCCCTGTGCGGAGTCGCGAGGGCACAGTTGCCGCTGGTCTGGCGCCAGTCAATTGACAAGCGGCCCTATCCACCTTTTACAAGATGAACGCGAGCGCCAACTTTTCCTACGATGACATCTTGATTGAGGCCAAAAAACAGGCCTTTATGCGTGCCTGGCTGCGGCCCGAGACCCTGATCGTGGCCGGCATTGCCATCATTATGGCCAGCCTATGCCTGCTGCGCATCTTCTGGTTTCCCGGCACCTGGTGGGTGTGGTTGCTGTTTGGCATGGCCGGCAGTGCCGCGCTCACGCTCTCCACCGCCCACGACGATAAATATGTGCAACAAGTGGCCGTGCGCCTGTTTTATCAGCGCTACGACAAGCAACGCCTGCACTTGCCCGAGTTAAAGCAAAGCGTGTCGCAGGCGCTGGACTATCACCGCCTACTCTTCCACGAAATTGCCGAACGGCCACACGCGCCACTGTCCAACATCGCCGTCGATATGGATCAACTGGTGGCCAATATTTACCGGGTGGCCTACATGCTGGATAGCTTCGTGGCCGATGAGCGCATCCGGCGCTACCTCAACCAGCTCATGGAGAGCCACACTCAGGAAATGGCTGGTAACCCGGCGGAATCGGTGGTAAAGCCTGTGAATAGTCTGGACGATTTCACCCTGGCGCTGATGCCGATTCAATACTCCGGAGCGGCCAACATGCCCAACGAGAAAGCGGAGTTATTGGACAACGTCTGCCGGGTGGTTGCACTGGCTCGCACCCAGTTAAATGACGCCATCACCAATATCTCGGCCGTGCACCGCAAGGTCGCCACCACCTCAACCTCATCCACCCTGCCCGGCGACTGGTCGTTCGTCGACACCATTCACACCACCTTTATCGACTACTCCCAAAACCTGGAAGACAACGCCACGGCGCTGGATCGCCTGTATAGCTCGTGCACGCTGGCAGCCATGGCCGTGAAGGCCTAGCGCTTACAAGGGAATCACCATGAATCGAACGCGAACCATTTTTCTGATCCTGATCGCGGTGGCGCTGGTCGGCATAGGCGGCGCAACCTATCTGCAATATGGCGGTAGCCTGCCCATGCCCAGCTTCATTGCAGGTCTATTGCAGCCAGGCGCAAGGGTGCCTGCCACCCTCGCAGCCGACACGCAACCCGTCGACCTGGCCAATGTGCCGCCCAACCAGGTCACTGTTTTTGCGCCCACCAGTGAGGCCGCGCCGCAACCCACCCTTGCCATTCCAGCCGCAACCGCTGCGCCGGCCAACGCCGAGCGGCTCAAGCCCATTTGGGGACCCAACTACAAGGAAAACGATGGCCTCGGCCGCATCATCTGTGGGGCTTATGCGTTCTCGGGCGACTACCCGCTCCAGCAAATTCAAATGGCCGGACTGGATGTGAAACACGGTTTTCATCTGGGCATCGTGCCGTTCTACCTGAACGAGAACTATGTCGTCACGGCCAAAGACCGCGCCGACGCGCTGGCCAATGGCACGCTGGATTGCCTGCTCACCACGTTCGACCTGATGTCGCTGGAAGATCCCGGCATCCTGACCGCGTTCATCAACGAAAGCGCCGGAGCCGACCAGGTTTGGGCGCGCGGGGTGAACTCATTGAATGACCTCAAGGGCAAACGCATCGCCTTTGAGGCCAACGGCCCCAGTGCCTTCTTTGTCTATGACCTGCTGGCCACGGTTCAGATCAAGCCCGAGGATGTGCAGTTGCTGCCTCAAGCCAATCAGCAGGATGCGGTGGAATTATTCAACACGGAAGGAGCCGATGTAGTGGCCGGCTGGGAGCCATTCATTTTGGATGCCGGCCTCACCGGCGGCGAATTGCTGGCCAGCACTCGCGACTTTCGGTCCATCCTGGGCGGCATCGTCATGTCGCGTCAGGCCATGCAGACCAATCGCACGGTCATCCAACTCTTTCACGATGCCTGGTTTGAAGCGCTGGCCGCTCAGGAGACCGACTTCGCCCAATCCGCGGCGCAAATCGCGCAATGGGGTCACAACGATTATTTGGGCGTCAAACCCGAAAGTGCAGCCGATGACCTGCGCGTGTTACTGGCCGGCGTTGCACAGGCAAATCTGGCCGACAACGTGCGCGCCTTCTCCAATGTGTCATCGATCGTGCAACGGCTGCTGCAAACCCGCCAACTGTGGGCGCTCAATGGCCATCCCGTGCCCGGCGGCGATGTCACCGCCATCATCAACCCCGAGTTTGTGCAAGCCTCGGCCCGCGCCATCCAGGTCAATTTAGACGCGCCCAGTCAGTTGGTCAACAATAGCTTTTCATTGGGTCGCACCCAGGCCATGCGGCCTCCGGCAGCTGAGGCCGCCCAAACTTCTGCAACGGTGACACAGACACAAGACGCGCCGCTCGCCGTGGCAATCACCAACACCCAGGCAGTGGCGACATTGCCCTGTTCACGCTTTGAGTTTGTGCCGAATACGTCTGAGCTACAGCCGCTGTCTGTTCAGCAACTCCAGGATTGCGCCCTGCGGGTGCTCAAGCAAAACGTTAACTTATATGTGCGGGTAAAGGGATCATCGGCGTGGCCAGGGCCGAAGGGGACCATTCGCCGCGAGTTGGTGGAGAGCACGGCTCGCGAGCGTGCACAAGCCGTGGTGGACTGGCTGTCCGCCCAGGGCATCAACCGAGATCGTTTCATTGTGGAATGGACGATGCCGCCGGAAGATCATTGGGAGACCACCGACCTGACCAAGCAATCGTCTGACCGGTATGTGGAGTTGACCTTGCTGGTGTCCGGCTTGTAGGCCACTGCTATGGAAACAGATCCCAACACTATTCCACGGCGGTGTTCATCCTGCAAATCGCGGCTCAACCGGGTCGACGCAGTCTGTCCCATCTGCGGCATATTCAACGAAATAGGCATGGAGCAACTGGCCTTTGCACCTGCGCCGGCAACGCCAATGCCAGCCGCACCTGAACCGATGCTCCCAGACCTCTTTCAAGAACCAGCCGAGCCCCACGTCTCAGAAGCGACTGAGGCGGTACGCACAGCCGAGCCGTTCTATGGGCAGCGTCGATTTGTCGCGTTAGTAGTGGCCTGTCTTATTCTGGTGCTGACGGGCGGGATTTTGATTGGTTTGGGGATGAATCTCCGGACGAATCAAACGCAGGTGACGCCGTCTGCGAATGCAGGAGCGGGGGTTACTTCACTCAATGGCGTGGGTGGGCCGATTGTCGCGGAGGGACCGGGAAATGCAGAACCCGATAGATAAAACAAATTGAAATGGCATGAAATGTCGTTTGCAACCCATTAACTTGTAGAGACGCACCCGCTGGGCCGTCTTCCCCGCCTTCCGCGTGATGCTAATGATGAAGGCGGGGAAGACGGCCCAGCGGGCGCGTCTCTACGGCATGTCAATCGGTCAGGCCATGTTTAGGCCCGTCTTCAACGCCTCAAACGCTGAAGTGCTTGAACGTCGGCAGGTAATCGGCGTTCTTGGCCAGCATCTCATTCACCATCGTCTTGATCTCGGCCAGCGACAGCACAGCAGCCGTGAGGGGATCGTGAATGATCGAGTGATAGACCATGCGGGGATCGCCGGTGAAGGCGGCTTCGACAGCCATCTCCTCGACCATGACATTGACATGGTTCAGCGCCACCAACTGCGGCGGCAGCGCACCTACCGGCGTGGGCCGGAAGCCGTTGCGATCCACATAGACCGGCACCTCAACGCACACCTCCGGCGGCAGATTAGTGATCAGATTCTTATTGGCGACATTGCCGTTGAAGCCAAAAATCTCCCCGCCGCGGAGTGCATTAATGATGTAGGCGGCATACTCGTGGCCGCGCTCCAGACTCATCGGCATGTCCTTGGCCAGCCACTGCTTGCCGTCCTCGCGCCAGGTATCCTGCCGCTCCAGATAGCGATTGATGATGTAGCCGTACTCGCCTGGGTTCCAATTGGTGCCGTGCATGCAATACTTCTCGATCAGGTCGGGCCGCTTGCGGAACCAGGCGTTGTATTCGCTGTTGTGGCCGCTGCTCTCGGTCACGTAGAAATCGAGATTCTGGAACATCTCGTTGCGCACAATCTCTTTGTTGTAGATATCGGGCTTGCTCACCGCCTCGCGCAGCAACGGATACGCATCCTTGTGATTCCACTCGTATTTGAGATACCAGGCCTGGTGGTTGATGCCGGCGCAGGTATAGGTGATCTCGTCCATCGGCGCGCCAATCCACTCGGCCAGCATCTCGGCCGTGCCCTGCACACTGTGGCACAGGCCGGTCACCGGAATGAAGCTCTCGCGCTGCATGGCCCGGCACAACATCGCCATTGGGTTGGTGTAGTTCAACATCACTGCACCAGGGCAATAACGCTCCATGTCTTTGATGATGCTGAGCATGACCGGGATGGTGCGCAGGGCCCGGAACACGCCGGAGGGGCCACGCGTGTCGCCGATGTTGGTGTCGACGCCGTATTTCTTGGGAATTTCGATGTCATGGCGCCAGATGTCGACGCCGCCGGCCAGAATCGTGACGATGACAACGTCGGCACCCTGCAATGCCGTGGCGCGGTCTTCCGTGGCTTCGACCCTGGCGGGATATTTGCCCAGCTCCACAATCCGTTCACAGGCGCGCTTCGAGAAATCGAGCCGTTCGGGGTCGACGTCCATCAAACAGATGGTGGCATCGGTGAGCAATGGGAACGTCAGAATGTCGCGCACCAAACCACGCGTAAAGCCGAGACTGCCGGCACCGATAAAGGCTATTTTTGTCATGAAAAATCTTCCTGTGTAAAACTGAATGGGTAGATGGGATCGAGTTGTGACTCAGTTGTAGTTGGGTTGAAACTGATGGGCCGTAGGCAGTATAGAAGTTTCGGCGTGAGCGGCAAGCGGCCAACCGTCAGCCCCAATCCGCAACAGCGTTGCGCCCAGCTACAATGCCGCCCGTGACGTTGTTTGATACCCATTGCCATCTCGATGTCTCCGCCTTCGACGAGGACCGTGAAGCCGTATGGGCGCGCGCCCAATCGGCCGGTGTGTCGAAGCTGCTCAACCCGGCCTATGACATGGAGAGCAGCCGGCGTGCGCGTGCGCTGGCCCAAACCGACTCAGCTTTTGTATGCGCCGTTGGCATCCATCCCAACAGCATCGGCGAACTCACTCAAGAATGCCTATGCGAACTGGAGCGGTTGGCTCGCGGTGTGTCCAAAGTCGTTGCCATTGGTGAAATTGGGCTGGACTACCACTGGGACACCCATCCACGGCCGCTCCAGCACGCTGGTTTTGTGCAGCAAATTCATTTGGCCCAGGCACTGAATCTGCCGATCATTATTCATTGCCGCGATGCCTATGACGACTGCATGGAAATTTTGTTGGATGAGGTGAAGGGCGACAAGGCCGTGCCGGTGTTGCTGCATTCGTTCGCGGGCTCGCCGGCCCATGCGCGCATCGCCGTCGAGCGAGGCTGGTTTCTTGGCATCGGTGGCCCCCTCACCTACAAAAAGTCGCACGAACTGCGCGACATCGTCAAACGCACGCCGCTTGAACAACTGGTGATCGAAACCGATGCGCCCTATTTGCCGCCTGAGCCGTATCGTGGCAAACGTAACGAGCCGGCCCATGTGCGCGTGGTGGCCGAACATATCGCCGGATTGCGCGGCATGAGCCTGGAACAAATCGCTGACATTACGCTCACAAATGCTCATCGGCTGTTTAACTTGGCATGATACATTTCACGACACAATCCGGGGCACGTCCTGTCAGAGCCATCGCATCAAATACAGTTGTCACATCCCTTCAAGTCCCGTTAGGAGTATTGAGTTGGTTAATGTTGTTGAACCCCTGCTGAATGGTCAAAAAATGACTCCGGCCACATCCAATCACAGCCCCATGAATCCCATCAACACTGCCCAGACGCTGGTCCAGACGGAGTTGGCAGCAGTGGAGACGCTGTTGCGCGCCCTGCCCGATTTGCAACCCGAATCGCTGCGGCGCGCGGTCGAGATCATCGTCAGTAGCGGCGGCAAACGCATCCGGCCCACCATCGGTTTGTTGATCGCGGGGATGTTGGACAAGATGGGGCCGTCCGCCATTCATCTGGCCGGCGCAGCCGAGATGCTCCACACCGCATCACTGGTGCACGACGACCTGATCGATGGGGCGATGGTGCGCCGTGGCGCGGCCACCTTAAACGCGGCTTGGACCCCAGCCGCGACCGTGCTGACCGGTGATTACCTGTTTGCCTACGCCGCCGGCCTGGCCGCCAAAACCAACAGCGTCCGCGTCATGAGCATCTTTGCCGAGACCCTCGGCGTCATCGTTGGCGGTGAGTTGCAGCAGCAATTTACCGATGTGGCCCTGCGCCGCACCCGTGAGGATTATTACCGCCGCATCTATGCCAAGACAGCCTCGCTGTTTGTGCTGGCCACCACGGCCATGGGCGTGCTGGCCGACGCGAGCGAAGCCGAGATTGAAAGCCTGCGCCAATTCGGCCACGAACTCGGCAATGCCTTTCAGGTCATCGATGACATTCTCGATTTCACCGGCGACCAGGCCAGCGTCGGCAAACCCGTCGGCAGCGATTTGCGGCGCGGTCTCATCACCCTGCCTACGATTTATTACACCGAAATGCACGGCGCTGACGAAAATCTGGCCTGTGCGCTGGTGGGCGAATGCGATCCGGCCACCTACGATGTCGTGATCAAGGACATTCGCAATTCGGATGCGATTCCGGCCGCGCTGAATGAAGCTCGGAAGATGGCTCTGGCCGCGCGGCAGGCGCTGGCACCCTTTGCGGCCAACCCCTATCGCGATGCACTATTGTCCCTGACCGACTACACCGTAAATCGAAGCTTGTAGCGGCTGGCAGCCAACGGCCAATAGCGCGATCAACACCATGCTCGTCATCATCATCGTCAGTTGGAATGTGCGAGCGCTGTTGCACACGTGTCTGGCCTCGCTACAGGCCAACCCAGTGGGGGGAATGGCCCAACATATCGTGGTGGTGGACAACGCCTCCACCGACGGCACGCCGGCCATGGTGCAGCGCGACTTTCCTGCCGTTCATCTGATCGCCAACACCACCAACCGCGGCTTCACCGGCGGCAACAACGATGGGCTGATGTGGGCGGACCACTTGATCGGCACACAGCCCGGCCCCCACTTTTTGTTTCTGCTCAACCCCGATACCGAGGTCAAACCACGCGCACTGCAAGGGCTGGCTGAGTTTGCGGCGCAACACCCGCGCGCCGGGCTGATTGGTCCACGCTTGTGGTATGCCGACGGCACGGCCCAATCGTCGCGCCGGCGCTTCCCCACCTTGCGCACGGCGCTGTTCGAGGCCACCTGGTTCCAACACTATGCGCCGCATGGTTGGCTGGACCACTATTACATGCGCGACACCCCCGACGACGAAGTGACAGAAGTGGATTGGGTTGTGGGTGCGGCCATGTTCGTGCGTTACGAGGCCTATCAGCAAGTCGGCCCATTGGATGAGCAAACCTTCTTCATGTATTCCGAGGAAGTCGATTGGTGCAAGCGCTTCAAAAACGCCAGCTGGCAGATTTACTACACACCGGATGCCGAGGTCGTGCATTACGAGGGGCAAAGCAGCAAACAAGTCTCGACCCAGCGCGATATTCGATTTCACTCCAGCAAAGTGCGCTACTTCGCCAAGCACCACGGCCGCACCCAAGCGGCCATCCTACGCATGTGGCTGCTCGGCCAATACGTATGGCAGATGGCCCTGGAATCCATCAAGTGGCTGGCTGGCAGCCAACGGCCATTGCGCGCCGCCCGCCTGCGCGCCTATCGCGAGATTGTGGCGTCGGGATTGCGATGAGCAGGGAGCGTGGAGCTGGGAGCTAAGAGCCAAGAGAACTCGCTGCTCTAAGCTCCACGCTCCAAGCTCTCCGCTCCCAGCTCCACGCTCCCTGCCCGTCATATAATGCGCCGGCTGTGAATTTGCATCTTTCCATCGTCATTCCGGCCTACAACGAATCCGCTAACCTGCAGGCCGGCGCACTCGACAAGGTCGCGCTCTATCTTCAGGAACAAACCTACCCCTACGAAGTGTTGGTTGTGGACGATGGCAGCTCCGACAACACGGCCGACCTGGCCGAGGCATTCTGCGTCAAACACCCTCGTTTTAGGGTGATTCGCAACTCCCATCGCGGCAAAGCCTTTGCCGTGTGCACGGGCTTGCTGCATGCCTGTGGGGAGTATGTGCTATTCACCGACATGGATCAAGCCACGCCCATTCGCGAGGCGGAGAAGGTGTTGCCGTGGTTCGAAGCGGGTTACGATGTGGTGATTGGCTCGCGCGGCACCGTGCGCCACAACGCGCCGATCTGGCGCAAGCTCATGTCGCGCAGTCAGCAACTGTTGCGTAACTGGATCCTCGGCTTTCGCGAGATCACCGACACCCAATGCGGCTTCAAAGCCTTTCGCCGCACCGCCATCAAACCCATCCTCGATCACCTGTATTTCTTCAGCATGAAGACGGCCAAAGACACCAAGGGGGCCACGGTGACGGCCGGCTTTGATGTGGAGCTGCTGTATGTCGCTCAAAAGCTGGGCTACAAAATTCGCGAGGTGCCGGTGCAGTGGGACTACCACTTCTCGCGCCGGGTCAACCTGCTGCGCGATTCGCTCAAGGGGATTCGCGAGCTGGTCGATATTCGAGTGGCCAATGCGCGCGGAGACTATGAGCGGAGAGCTGGGAGCGCAGAGCCGGGAGCGAATCGCTAAGCGCTCCTGGCTCTTGGCTTTTAATCATGCCCAGTCTGGATTACGAACGCGTCTGGTGGGAACGCGGCCATCAATATGTAGCCGGCATTGACGAAGCTGGGCGAGGCGCTTGGGCCGGGCCGGTGATGGCAGCGGCCGTGATTCTGCCGACAGATCCAGCCGTGGTGACTCATTTGCGCGAGGTCAACGACTCGAAGCAACTCACCGCAAAGCGCCGTGAGGCATTGCGAACCGAGATTGAACGCTGGGCCATCGCCTGGGCCGTGGGCAGCGCATCCAACGACGAGATCGACGCACTCGGCATTGTGCCGGCCACGCGGCTGGCCATGCAGCGGGCCATCGAGGGGTTGGCGATTCAGCCCACTGCATTGCTGATCGATGCGGTGAAACTACCGGCTGTGGCGATTGCCCAGCAATCCTTCAACTTCGCCGATTCCCTCAGCCTATCCGTGGCGGCCGCATCCATCCTTGCCAAAACCGAGCGCGACCGGGCCATGCTGGCGTTGGACGAACACTATGCCGGCTATGCGTTTGGCCGGCACACCGGCTATGGCACCCGCGCGCATCGGGTTGCGTTGCTCGAACATGGAGCCTGTGCCGTTCACCGCATGACGTTTAAGCCGTTAAAGCTGACGCACGGTCAATAACAACCGCTCATGGAATGGAGGCTTTAGCCGACCTCTGCTGTGCAGACACAGGCGCAGAGTCGGCTAAAGCCTCCATTCCATGACATGCACCGCGACTAAGATAAGATTGACTTTTCCATGAGCAACAGAACGATCTCCTTTGACAGTATCCAGAGCAACATTCAAATCCCATCGCTATACGATTTGACGCCCGAGCAGTTGACCAAGCAGCTGGCCGAGTGGGGCGAGCCGGCCTTTCGCGCGAAGCAAATCTGGCGCTGGCTCTACCAGCAGTTTGTGCAGGATATTGACGAGATGAGCGACCTCAGCAAGCCCTTGCGCGGCCGGCTGAAGGAGAGCTTTGCCCTGCGCCGCATCGCCGTGGTCCAGGCCCAGAAATCGAGTGATGGCTGGACACGCAAGTGGCTGTTGCAACTCCCCGACGGCAGCGAGATCGAGACGGTGCTGATGGAATACGACGGCATTCGCCGCACGGCCTGCATCTCATCTCAGGCGGGCTGCGCCATGAACTGTAGCTTTTGCGCCACCGGCCAGATGGGCTTTTTGCGCAACCTGCGCGCCGACGAAATTATCGAGCAGGTGATCTGGGTGGCGCGAGAGCTGGCAAAGACGAGGTCTGGGCCGGGGGGCGTCGATCACGACCGGCTGAGCAACCTGGTGCTCATGGGCATGGGCGAACCATTTGCCAACTACAGCAATGCCATGGAGGCCGTGCGCCGGCTGATGCATCCCGAGGCCGAGGGCGGCTTTGGCCTGGGCGCGCGCCGGATCACCGTCAGCACGGTGGGCCTGGTGCCGGGCATCCGCAAGTTCACCGAGGAAGATACGCAAGTGAATCTGGCCGTGTCGTTGCACGCGGCGACAGACGAGCTGCGCAATCAGTTGGTGCCGATCAACGTCAAATATCCGCTCAAAGACGTGATCAAAGCCACGCGCGAGTACATCATCAAAACCAACCGGCGCATCAGCTTCGAGTGGGCGCTGATCGAGGGCGTGAATGATTCGGTGGAGCAAGCGACTGCGCTGGTGGAGCTGGTGCGGCAAACCACCGAGCCGGTTGATGCGCCGAACAATGCCGGCAACAATTCACTCTCGCGCCGACGCCGTGAGAATGCGGCGCGAGCGCCGAACCCGCTGCGCAGCCTCATCCACATCAACATGATTCCGCTGAATCCGACCCAGGGGTTTCGCGGTGCGGCATCACAACGCGAGCGCATTACCCGCTTTCGCGAAGTGCTGGACAAAGCCGGCATCCCCAACACGGTGCGGGTGCGGCGCGGCATCGACATCGCAGCCGGCTGTGGGCAGCTCCGCCAGCAAGCGGAAAACAAATAAGCGGATGGCGGCGTTAGAAACGCACACCATCCGCTTACTCAAAACCACACGTGCAAATTGCTTCGCCGCTGGCTTACTTGGACTTCGCCAATGTGCGGAGCGCGCGCACCGACACCATCACCGTCTGCATGCGGCCGTCAATCATCATGCGGCGGCGCTGAAGATTGGGCTTCCACGTGCGAAGGTTGGCCCGGTTCGAGAAGGTGCGCGAGTGGCCGAACGCCTTGTGAACACCAGTAATTGCACACTTTGCCATAATTTTCTCCTAACGCGTCTAAATACATCTATCTGACGCAGCTTATGTGTCCTCTCGCCCGGCGTTTCAATTCGCACTTGCGATCGGCTTTTAACTCTTAAGATTCTCTTGATATTTGTTCTACCGAGCCGTACACTCAGTGCACTCAGCCGCGAACGATGGATTTTGCAGATGTTGCAGCACCATAGCTCTCGTGAGCGGCGCGCGATTCTACCATAGCGCATCCATAAATCACCTGCAAACCTGCAAGGTCTACGACACAAACGGCATGTTCATATGAGCGCAACCACCCTTTCTCCCCGAATTTATACACCTGAACGTTCAGATGGGGTGGCCACCGCGCCACCAGCTGACCCATCCACCGATTTTTATGGCCCGGTTGTGATTTCGCCCCAGGTGATCTTTAGTCTGGCTCAGCAGGCCGCCCTGAGCACCTACGGCGTGGTCGGCATCGCCTCTCGCTACACCGGCGCCGATAACACCCACCGCGATCCGCATCGTGGGCTGCTCATCGACATCTTGGAACCAGATGAGACATCTCGCGGTCAAAGACGGGTGAAAGTCGATATCCATATCATTGTGGATTATGGTGTACGCATTCCAGCCGTGACCAACAGTCTGGCACACCAGATCGAATACAGCATTGCGCGAAGTACGGGCTATGTGCTGGAAGACATTCACATCCACGTGGCCGCGCTGCGCTTTGGAGACTAGCGGCGAACCGTTTAACTTAAAGCCATCGCGAGAGATTACGTGAAGCGAAGAGCACGAAGACAGAACGAAAGAAGGAACGAAACAAGGATGAATAATCAGGACCCGGCAGGAACCGGACCCCATGCACGCAATTCCCCATCGTTGCATTCCAACAGTCCTTCGGCACCGGCCAATACAAACCAGCCCGTGGATGGTCCGCAGACGGATGGTCCGCAGACGGATGGTCCGCAGACGGACGGTCCGTCTGCGGACCGCGGCCTCGCCGAGAACGGTTCCCGCTGGATGCGTTTGACCACGGACGGACGGCGGTTGAAAGAACTGGTGCGCGCCGGTTACTTCTGGTTGAAGCACAACGAAAAGGTGGTCAACGATTACAACGTGTATCCGGTGCCGGACGGCGACACTGGCACCAATATGATGCACACTATGCGCTCGGCCTGGGAGGCGATTGCCAACCTGGATGAGCCCAACGTGGGGCGTATGGCCAAGGCCGTGGCGAATGGGGCCTTGCGCGGCTCACGCGGCAACAGCGGCATCATCCTGTCTCAGCTATGGCGCGGCTTTGCCCGCTCGCTGGAGGGCAAGGACGTGATGGATGCCCAGGACATGGTATTGGCGTTCAAAGAGTCGGCCCGCACCGCCTACGGTGGGGTCAGCACGCCGGTCGAGGGCACCATTCTGACCGTGGCTCGCGAGACGGCTGAAGGGGTGGAGCACGCGGCCCGCAACACCCACGACACGCGGGCACTGTTGGGTATCGCAGTGGAGTCGGCCGATGCCTCGGTGCAACGCACGCCCACCCTGTTGAAAATCTTGAAAGAGGCGGGGGTGGTGGATTCCGGCGGCTATGGACTGCTCCTCATTTTGAGCGGCATGCGGCGCTTCCTGGATGGCCTGCCGACTGAACTCAACAGCGCCGAGCAGATCAGCGCAACTGATGAGCCGCGCACGGACAGCCACACCGGCCTGCCCATTCAAGAGGGCGGCTGGGGCTACGATGTGCAATACCTGATCTATGCGCCACGCGGCCGCACGCTCAATGTCAATGCCGTGCGTGCCGCCATTGAAGCCATGGGCGATTGCCCCCTGGTCATCGGCGACGAGGAGGTGGTGAAGGTGCATGTGCATGTGCCTGACCCCGGCGTGCCGATCAGCTACGGCGCGCAACTCGGCTCGTTGCGGGATGTCGTGGTCGAGGATATGCAGGCCCAGAGCGAGAGTTTTGGCGAGGGTAAAGCCGTGGTAGCCGAAGAACCTCTGCCCGAGGCCGATATTGCCGTCGTCGCAGTGGCATCGGGCGCCGGCCTGGTGCGAATGCTCAAAGATATTGGCGTGCGCATCGTCATCGAAGGCGGACAGACCATGAATCCCAGCGTCGATGACTTTTTGAATGCCATTCAAAAAGCCAATGCGCGCCATGTGATTCTGTTGCCCAACAATGGCAACATCGTGATGACAGCCCAACAGGCAGCCGAGCTGAGCCCGGTTCCAGCGCAGGTGGTGCCGACCAAAACGCTGCCACAGGGCATTGCTGCGGCTATCAGTTTCAACTACACCGACAGCCTCGATGAGAACACCAACAACATGGTTGCATCGTTGAGCCGGGTGACAACGGGCGAGATCACCACCTCCACCCGCAATGTCACGATTAATGGGGTGACGGTGCAAGATGGACAGGTGATTGGGTTGATCAACGACAAGCTGGCTGTGGCGGGTGCCGATGTGCCCGACACCTTGTTGGACCTGTTGCAAAAGACCGATGCGGCCAGCCATGAATTAATTACGCTGTATTACGGCAACGGACTGACGGCCAATGACGCAGAGCAAGTGGCTGAGCAAGTGCGCGCGGCGTACCCCAATCAGCAAGTGGACGTGTATGCGGGCGATCAACCGCATTACTGGTTCGTGATTGGGATTGAATAAATACATGATTCGGATCGTCACAGATAGCTCCGCACAATTAAATTCAGAATGGGTGCGGCAAAACAAGATCGTCGTTCTCCCTCATCACATCACAGTGAACGGCACAACCTATCGGGAAGGTATTGATTTGGATAGCGCAACGCTGGGCCAAAAAATCGCCGAAGCGACGCGCGCGGGTCAATCCATTGACATTCAAGGGCCGACGGTGGAAGAGTTCAGCGAGGCCTATCGGGCGCTGGCGGATGAAAAAGTGGACGTGATTTCGCTGCATGTGTCGGCGGCACTGAGCACGACCATCGCCCATGCCACCCAGGCCTATGTGGCCTATCGCGGCCGGTGCAACATTCAGGTGGTGGATTCGCGCTGCGTCGCACTGGGCTTGCATGAATTGGTTCACGCGGCGCAAAAAGCGATTGACCGCCGCATGATTTTGGACGATGTGGTGCAATATGTGCGCGGCCTCATCTCGCATGTGTATGGCATCTTTGTCAGCGACGACATGAAGGTTTTGGAGCGCAGCAAACGGCTGCGGCCAGCCCAGGCCGAGTTGGGCCACATGCTCGGCGTCATCCCCTGCCTGTCGCTGGAAGACGGCGACATTGTGGCGATAGAGAAGGTGCGCAACTCCGAGAAGGCCGTGGAGCGGCTGGCCGAATTTGCCAGCGAGTTTGAGGATTTTGAGCGGCTGGCCATTTTGCAACTGGTGCCGGAGTTGCACACCACAAACGAACAGATTCAACAATTGATCGAATCGATCCAACCGGCCTTCCCCGGGCAGCAGCAGATTCCGGTGGAAAGTTGTGGCCCGATCATTGGCAGTATCATCGGCCCCGCCGGCTACGGCATCATGATTTACGAAGGCGATATGGGATTGCGTTAAAGCTGAGAGGGGTGAGCTAGGAGCGATGAGCTTTTTGAAGGCGCTTTGCTCCTGGCTCACCGCTCTCAGCTCTCTGAGGTTGCGATGTTGAACTTGAGCGAGTATCACCGACCAAACACGATTGCCGAGGCGGTCGAATTATTGGGCCGCAAGTCCCCACGCACCGTGGCGTTGGGCGGC
>JBBQST010000021.1:0-20551 GCA_038213625.1 Thermoflexales bacterium | reverse complement strand
CAGCGGCAACTCCACGTTTTCCACCGCCGTAATGACTGGCAGCAGGTTATAGGTTTGGAAGATAAAGCCCATGTGCTGGGCGCGATAGGTGGTGCGCGTGCGGTCATTCATCTTGCGCAGGCTGGTGCCCTCGATGGTGATTTCGCCGTCATCGAACTCGTCCAGGCCAGACAGGCAATTGAGCAGGGTGGTTTTGCCGCAGCCTGAGGGGCCCATCACGGCCACCATTTCACCCGTGCCGACTACAAGGTCGATGCCGCGCAGGGCATGGACTTCGATTTCACCATTCCGAAAAGTTTTGTGCACATTGCGCGCGGTCACAATTGGTTGGATCATTTTCTCTTCCATTTCTCTTCTATTTCTCTTCCCTTTCTCTTCCATGCTCATATCCCTACAGTCCTCTTTCGTGCCGGTTTCAGTCCGGCTCGTTGGAAACGATTACGTCTCGCAAACCGATCTAGTTGCAGCAGTTTAGTACGATGCGATGCGTGTTTCTAAATCCGGTGAGCGGGTCGGAGACGACTGTGGCGAGACTACGAAGATATTTTTGATGCTTTCGAGGCCGTACAGTAGGCGTTATCGGGAATAAGTATATACGTTGTCGTAGGGGCAAATGCTTCGCCCTTACCCTGGCAAATTTCTATTCTCGATAACGGCTAGTAGTCTGTCAAGGCAAAGACTTTACGTAGCCACGTCATTCCCGCGGAGGCGGGAATCCAGGCGTAACTCCAACGCTCACGTAACTGGGAGTTCTGGATTCCCGCCTCCGCGGGAATGACGGCTTAGGCTAATCGTTTCCATCAAGTCTTAGGTTCGCCCCTGGAAAAACTTAAAGTCTTTGCCTTGACAGACTGCTAGTGATTCGAAAGGGAGATTGGTGCTCTGCGTTGCCGTCAATGATAGCCAACAAGTGGAATTGTGCGGCCTGGGCTGGGGTGAATCTCTGATGGCGGATGCAAAGTCAGCGATACGCCCCTACCCATCGAGTTCGAACGAAGTCATGCACCTAATGTCAACTGACTTTGCATCCGCCATCGGGTGAATCTGGGCCTGGTAGCTCCCTGTGACAGGTTGCGCGCCTCACTGAGGCATATATTTAAATTCGACGGGGTCACATTGCGTTTACTACAGGCTGTCATCATCGCCAGAGCAGGGGCAGGTAGATGTTCTCTTTGAGACCTATTGGAGTGGGCACAGGCGTGGGAGTGATAGGAATCGCGCTGCCTTCGACAATCACCTTCATGCGAATGGAGAAATCCAGCGTAGAGGCGGGCAGAACCGCAGGAATACTCAAGGTAGCGGCCGGTGTTGAGCTGGCTTGCAGGCGGGTGGGCTGATTGGTCCCCAAGAGTGTCCCAGATAGCTTGCCAGATAGCTTGATGGAGGGAGGCGGTGCTAAAGATGAGGTGAGGCAATCGGGGTTGGCAGCCAGAATATTGGTGAGGGTGATGCCGCTGAATGCGCCGGAGTATAAGACACTGCCGGGCTTGGTAAACCGGCCGAAACTGGCGCTGCCTGTGCTGCCTGGAAAGGGATCGCCGCTGTCGCCGGTGTTGGTTCGCAGGCGCAAATCGTCCAGCCCATCAGCCTGTTGGAGGTTGATCAGGCGCAACTCTTCATCGGCATTGGCCAGGTTGCTAAACGGTGAACTTTCGTTAATGTGCCAGATCAATAGACCGCAGCCGGGCAGTCCTGCATCGTAGCCAATGCGTTGGCGATTCTCGACCAGGTAATACTCCCCCTGGCCGGAGTGATAGCGAAACTCCCAATCAATCTCGTTGGGGTTGGAGATGAACTGCAAGGCCTGACCGGAAATTTCAGCCGGATCCAAAACCTGTTCGGTTTGCGAGCTGGTGACCAGGGTTGGAGTCATCCATCCGAGATAGGCACGGCTAAATGCATCGTGATGAGCGGGTTTACGGCCCGCGAATTGGCCCGGCAAGGTGTTCCACGTGCCGAGTGCCATAGGCGACCAGGTGCCGATGCCATAGCTACTGTTGTCGGTGTCATATAGATCGGGCAGGCCCAGATCATGGCCCATCTCATGAATGATCGGCCCGATGGTGGCGCGGTGACCGGGCCGGCTGGTGCTGGTGCAGTGCCATTCACCCACGCCGGCATAGCCGCTATCGCCTGAGGCGTTGAGAATCAGCACATTGTCCAGCGTGACCAGTTCGGCCAGGTTGGCCCGATGGCCCCAGATGGCGTTGCCGCACTTATTGGCCGGGCTGTAGCTGCCCTCATAGCCCGCAAAAACCACCACAATGTGCAACTCACTTGAGGAGATTGATCCGTTACCGTTGGTATCAAAGCTGGCGTAGTTGATGTAGCTGTCGGCAGCCGTGGCCGCGTCTGAGGCGATCTTGCGAACCGCCTGACCCACCGAACTGACATTGGGATGCGGATAGGGTAGTGTGATCCACCCAACGACGCCGTCGTTGGGTGTGCCGAACGTTTCTGCCGCCGGCACCAGTTGCAATGCGCCCTGTGAGGCTTCACGATAGTAATCGGCGACACTTTCGGTTGGGTTGAAGAAAGTTTGTTGCCAGTCGGTTGGGGTGCTGCCGATGGGAGGCTGATCTACAAATTGGACCAGCAGGATGACCACGGGTTGAACGCCGGTGGCGTTGTAGCGAGTTTGTTGGGTTCCTGCGGTGTTTTGGGGTTGAAGCCGTTCATCGCGGATTGATTTCAAATGCAGAGGCACAGGTGGCGGCACATCCAACCCAACCCGGCGTGTTCCGGCGACCAGATGGCCCAAGGGGTCCAGCATGGCGTAGGTCCAGAAGCCGACGGTGTCTTGCAGAATGGTGTAGCCATCGCCGGTGACAAAGCGATGTTGATACTCATCGCCAACGGCATAAACGCGCACCGAGGTGCCGTTGGGTTGCACCAGGTCAAAGGCTTGAGGATTAGCAGGCGCGGCTTGAGCCGTGCGGGGCGGCGACGCCACATACATGGAACCTGCAATCAGAACTGATGTGAGAAGCATGACAAGGCCAGGCCGTTTTTGAATCGGCCCAACCCGTTTCTGTGAAATAAATACGTGAAATTGTAACAAATTATCTCCGAGAGCCGCTTCGGCCTGATAGCCATGTTTTGCAGCTTATTAGGCAATAATAATATATTCATGCGTATTTCGGTGGAAATTACTCTCAGCCCTGAGACTTAAATAATGACTGACCTGACATTCGAGGATGTAGCCGTGTGTTTTATTCTGAACTGAAGAACGATAAATGCTTTTGAATAGATTAAGGTCTATAGATTCCAACTTGCAATCGAGTGCAGACCTGTTCGTCGCTCAATTGGATATCCGCACGGTTTGTAAGACAATTGCTGACAAAAGGATAACCTAAGTTGTTACTCATAAATCCTGCTGCTGCCGATATCGAGGCCGATGATTAAGTGATTCACTATTAGAGTTCGCAGTGTCAAGCAGCATAAAATTGAGAGGAGAGGTGCGCAATGAAGTGGCAAGATTTACGAAAGAGTTCTAATGTAGAAGATCGGCGCGGCAGGAGCGTGGGACGTGGGGCCGCGGTGGGTGGTTTGGGTATTGGCGGCGTGGTCCTGGTGATCATTTTTGCATTGGTGACCGGGATGAATCCGGGTGAAGTCCTCAACACGGTGCAACAACAGAGCGCGCCACCTCCATCGGGTTCAGAGTCTTCGGCCCCGATTGACGACGCGGACTCGCAATTTGTGCGCGGCATTCTGGGCGATACCGAGGATGTGTGGACGAACGTGTTTAAGACGCAGTTGAATAATCAGGACTATCCTGAACCGACGCTGGTACTATTTAGTGGGGCCGTTAATTCGGCCTGCGGCTCAGCCAACTCGGCCATGGGACCGTTCTACTGCCCATCGGATGCCAAGGTCTATCTGGACATGGCGTTTTTCAGTGAGATTAAGGCCACGGCCGGTCCCAACTCAGAGTTCGCGCGCGCCTACGCCATTGCGCACGAGGTGGGGCATCACATCCAGAATGTGCTTGGCATCATGGACAAAGTGAATGCCCAGCGGCAGAGCGCCGACCAAGCCACGGCCAATGATCTATCGGTGCGGATCGAGTTGCAGGCCGATTGCTTTGCCGGTGTGTGGGGTCATTTCACTGTGCAGCGGGGCATTGTCGATCAGCAGGATGTAACGGCAGCTATGAATACGGCCTCCCAAATCGGCGATGACTACTTGCAGAAGCAGGCGCAGAGACGCGTGGTGCCGGATTCATTTACACACGGGTCTTCGGAGCAACGGGTTAGTTGGTTCACCAAGGGGTTGAAAACGGGCGATATCAATCAGTGCAACACATTTGCCGGGGCGATATAGGCAGATATAAAGCGTTTTTCGCCTTGGTAACACACCCCAGTTTGAGCTGAAACTGGGGTGTGTTACTTTTCCTCAGCCAGAATCGGCGTAAGATAGGGCGCAGATTGCACGCGCGAATTCTCAGTGGTTAAAAATTCGTAGTAAATGATGCAGAACGGATTTTGAGCTGGCGGTTACCGAAGATTTTTAACCACTAATTTTTGGTAACGACTCAGATGTTTTGGACAGAATGAACAAAATTAAACAGAATGCAGAGAATTCTTGGTTTTTCTTCATTCTGTTTTATTCTGTAAATTCTGTCTAAAAATCAGCGGCTGAGTAGTTACAATTTTTGTCTGAATAACTTAAGGAGTGATTTATGAGCATGGGGTTGAGTGCTGAAGAAGTGATTGGCTTGAACAAGGAATACACGCTGTTTGAGTGGAGTGCGCAGGCCGGCCATATGCCGTTGCCGGTCGATCATGCCGAGGGCGTGTATTTTTGGGATACCAGCGGCAAGCGCTATATTGATTTCAACAGCCAGTTGATGAGCGTGAACATCGGCCACGGCAACCAGCGTGTCATTCAGGCCATTCACGACCAGCTCAACAAACTCGCTTACGTGAATCCTTACGCGGCCACCGAGCCGCGCGGTGTGTTGGGCAAATTGCTGGCCGATATCACCCCCGGCAACCTTAAAAAGAGCTTTTTCACCCTAGGCGGCTCCGAGGCCAACGAGAACGCGATCAAGATTGCGCGCATCGTCAGCGGTAAGCACAAATTGCTGGCGCGCTACCGCGGCTACCACGGTGGCACGGCGGCCAGCATGACCCTGACCGGCGATCCGCGCCGCTGGGCCAGCGAGCCCGGCATCCCGGGCGTGGTGCGCATCCCTGACCCCTACTACTATCGCAGCCGTCTCAAACTCACTGAAGACGAGTTCATGATGGAGTGTTTGAACCAGACTGAGGATGTGATCAAGTTTGAAGGGCCAAAGACGATTGCCGCGATCATTGTGGAGACGATCACCGGCACCAACGGCATCATCATCCCCAGCAAAGCCTATTACCAGGGCTTGCGCGCGCTGTGCGACAAATATGGCATCTTCCTGATTCTGGACGAGGTGATGTGCGGTTTTGGTCGCACTGGCAAGATGTTCGCGTGCGAGCACTATGACATCGCCCCCGACATCATGACCATGGCCAAGGGTCTGACCAGCAGCTATCTGCCGCTCGGCAACTGCATTGTGAGCGAGGAAATTGGCAAGTATTTTGACGATCACGTGCTCTACGCCGGCCTGACGTATGGCGGCCACGCGGTGAGCTGCGCCGCGGCCATTGCCGCCGTCAACGTGCTGATCGACGACAAACTGGTGGAGAATGCCGCGACACTGGGCACGTATCTGGCTCAGCGTGAGGATGAACTGAAGGCCAAACATCCCAGTGTCGGCGATGTCCGTCACATCGGCCTGTTCACCATCTTCGAGCTGGTGAAGAACCGCGAGACGAAGGAGCCGATGGCGCCGTTTAATGCCAGTGGCAAAGAGATGGAAATCATGAACCTGGTGAAGAAGTTCTTCACCGATAACGGCTTATTTACATTTGTGCGCTGGAACAATTTCTTCGTCAACCCGCCGTTGAGCATCACCAAGGAACAGCTCGACGAGGGATTGGCCATTGTCGATCAGGCCCTGGATATTACCGACGAATTTGTGACGGCCTGATGACGCGCATGATTTGAGTAGAGATGTTTCGCTGGAACGTCTTGTTGAAAACGGGGATCAGACGTTCCAGCAGAACGTCTCTACGAAGATGGGGAATCCAATTACACAGACTACAACAGAGTCGGCGGTGCCGGCATCAAGTTCACCGGTAACTACATCGGACTTTATTCGCACGGCGGTGGCCGAGGATTTGAAGAGCGGCCGATTTAACCGTGTTCATACCCGCTTCCCGCCCGAGCCAAATGGCTATCTGCACATCGGCCATGCCAAGGCGATTGCGGTGGATTTCGGCATTGCGGCCGAGTATGGCGGCCAGTGCAACCTGCGCTTTGACGATACCAATCCGGTCAAGGAAGATCAGGAATATGTCGATGCCATCATGGAAGACATTCACTGGTTGGGGTTCGACTGGCAGGATCGGCTGTACTACGCCTCGGACTATTTCGAGACTCTGTATCAATACGCGGTCAAGCTCATCGAGAAAGGTAGTGCCTATGTGTGCGACCTCACGGCCGAGGAGATGCGCCAGTATCGTGGCACGCTGACCGAGCCGGGGCGCGACAGCCCCTTTCGCACGCGCTCGGTCGAAGAGAATCTCGACCTGTTCAAGCGTATGCGCGCGGGCGATTTTCCAGATGCCACGCGCACACTGCGGGCCAAGATCGACATGGCCTCGGGCAACATCAATATGCGCGACCCGGTGATGTATCGCATTTTGCATTCGACGCATCATCGCACCGGCGATCAGTGGTGCATCTACCCGATGTATGACTTTGCTCATGGCCAGAGTGACTCGATGGAAGGCATCACCCACTCGCTGTGCTCGCTGGAGTATGAGTCGCATCGGCCGCTCTATGACTGGTTCGTGCAGGAGCTGGGCATTTTTGCGCCGCGTCAGATTGAGTTTGCACGTCTGAACTTGTCCTATACCGTGCTGAGCAAGCGCAAGCTGACCCAGTTGGTGAAGCAAGGCATTGTGAAGGGTTGGGACGACCCGCGCATGCCGACGCTGGCCGGGTTGCGCCGGCGCGGTTACACCGCTGCATCGATCCGTGAGTTTTGCGCCAGCATCGGCGTGGCCAAAGCCAACAGCGTCGTGGACATTGCCATGCTCGAGCATGCCATTCGCGATGAGCTGAACAAGACAGCGCCGCGCGTGATGGCGGTGTTGAAGCCGCTGAAGGTCGTGATCGAGAATTATCCTGAGGACCAGACCGAGGAGATGGATGCGGTGAACAACCCTGAGGATGCGGGGGCCGGCACGCGCAAAGTGCCGTTTGGCCGCGTGCTCTACATCGAGCAAGAGGATTTCCGTGAGGAGCCGCCGCCCAAGTATTTCCGGCTGGCTCCGGGCCGCGAAGTGCGCCTGCGCTATGCCTACTTCATCAAGTGCGTGGGTGTGGTGAAGGATGAAGCCGGCAATATCACTGAACTGCGCTGCACGTATGACCCGACCACCCGTGGTGGCGATTCGCCGGACGGCCGCAAGGTCAAGGCCACGATCCACTGGGTGTCGGCACAACACGCGCTGCCGGTGGAAGTTCGGCAGTATGAGCATCTGTTCCTGAAGTCGAATCCAGATGATGTGCCGGAGGGCGAGACCTTCTTGAACCAGTTGAATCCGCATTCATTGAATGTGGCGACGGAGGGTTGGATTGAGCCGAGTGTGGCAGGTGCCGCAGCGGGCAGCCAGTTTCAATTCGAGCGCACCGGCTACTTTTGTGTGGACCCGGATTCGGCTGCCGGCAAACTCGTGTTCAATCACACCGTGAGTTTGAAAGATAGCTGGGCCAGGATAGAGAAGGCATCCTGAAAATGTCAGACATCCCGGCGCTGCGCCGCAGATGTCTGACATTTAAGAGATGATCTGAGTGTGCAACATGAGCAAAATTCATCGAACGAAGTCAGAGCACGAATCGACAGGCACCTGGGACTACGAGGATGTGCCGCCGCATATCTATGAAGGTGGGGCGGCACCGGGTGCAGTCCGACGCGTGCTGATTGGCCGTGATGAGGGCGAGCAGGATCATGTGGTGCGCTATTTCACCATTCCCGCCGGTGGCCACAGTGCACACGAAAGCCATGCGCATCCGCACAGCGTGGTGATCACGCAGGGTGGCGGGCAAGTGCTGCTGGGCGATACCTGGCACGACCTGCATGTGGGCGATGCCGTGCGCATTGATCCCAACGAGGTGCATCAGTTGCGCGCCAAAGCTGATGAGCCGTTGGGGTTTATTTGCATCATTCCCAATAAAGAAAAGTTTGCTAAAGGTGAATGAAGATTTGGACAGAATGACAGAATAGACAAAACAACTTGAATGTTTGAGTTCTATTTTGTTTTTAAAATCTGTTAAAAGATTCTCAATGTACACGCTGACCTTCACCACATGCCAGGCACCTATTGCGGAATTTATAGTGGCCGAGGTCTCGGCGTATTTGGGCGAGCAATTAGGCATAGAAACCCAATTTATTAATGACATTGACTGGCCAGAGCGGCAACGCCGGCTGTTGAGCAACGAGATTGATGTGGGCTGGATGTGTGGCGCGCCCTATGTGCGCGCTGTGGACGGCCAGAACGCCGCGATTGAATTGCTGGCTGCGCCTGTTATGGATGCGCTCCGCTATCAAGCTCGCCCCATTTACTTTTCGGATGTCGTTGTGCACCGAGATAGTGTGTACCAAAGTTTTGACGATCTGCACGGCGCGAGATGGGTCTACAACGAGCCAGGTTCGCACTCCGGCGTTGCCGTTGTGAATTGGTATCTGGCGCAACAAGGCATGGACTATCGTTTCTTTGGGGATGTGCGGCCCTCGGGAGCGCATCAGCAATCCTTGCAGAGAGTGCTTGATGGTGCGGCCGATGCCTGTGCGATTGACACGACTGTGTTGGATTTGTTAGGGGTGCAACAGCCACGCTTGCTGGATCAGGTTCGAATGATTCAGGCACTCGGCCCCAGCCCCATTCCGCCCTGGGTGATGGGCCGGCATATTTCGCAGTCGTTGCAAACGCGATTGCAACGCGCACTAACCAACATGCATTTGACCGAGTTGGGCCGGCAAATACTACAGCGCAGTCAGGTGCGGCAGTTCGTGTCTGTGCGTGATGCCGATTACGATCGCACCCGCGAGATGTTGGAGAGGTCAAGGACAATTGCATTGCCGATGTCGTAAACGGCATGATTCAAGGAAAAGCAAAACAGGCTGAGCATGCTCAGCCTGTTTTGCTTTTCCTGATGGAATTATCTCGGCGTTTACCGAGCTGTGCCGCGTCGGAATAGGTTCACGATACCGAGCAGCACGACTGCGCCTAGCAGCGAGACCAGCAGCCCAGAAATGCTGAAGTCACCTTGATTGATGGTGCCCGTGCCGAACAACGGTGCGAGCAACGCACCGGCCAGTAACGCACCCACAATACCCACGATGATGTTCAACAGCGTTCCCTGCTGAGCATCTGTGCGCATGATCATGCTGGCAATCCAGCCCAAAATTCCGCCGACGATAATCCAAATCAAAAAGTTAATCATGTTTCTCCTTTTCTATATTCCTGTTTTAATTTCTAGTTCTAGTTTCTAGACTGACCGAATTAATAAATTCGTGAAGTCTTGTTTAAAATTGACAGCTCGTGGAATCCATCAGCGAACCACTTGCTGCTTCAACTTATTGACGGCACCAGTGGCACGGTTCAAGTTCTCATCCACCAAATCGCGCCCCTGATCCTGCAACTCTTCAAACTTGTCCAAGGCCTGATCAGCGATGTTGTGCACCTGCTTATTGGCCTTCTTCTGCAAACGAGTCGCTTCGGTTCGAACCACATGTTGGGTTCGCTTTCCAGTCTGCGGCGCGTACCACAAAGCCAAACCCGCACCGATCAGAGCGCCAATCAGGCTTCCCAGTAACAAACCCGCTCCGAAGCCGTCGTTCTCGTGAATCGAGTCCGTATTCATACCCATGGTAGTAACTCCTTTGGTTGCCGCGAAAGTGATTCCTCTGATTTCTGCAAGGATCGCTTTTTTGGTGATGATGTTTGTAACACTGTGTCGAGGAGAAGAATACTGAGTGCAGCCATGATCTAACATCGGATGAGTCCTCAGCCGAATGTAAGACTTTCGATTAATTTGTCCGCGTTGCTCCTACATGGCAGGAGGTGCGGCGTACAGCCAGATTTAAGACTTGTGAAGTTGCGCGCGAGGCGCGTCTTTAGGCAGGCAGGATCGGCTGCGGGTTTCAACAGAGCGTGCAAAACGATCGCTACAGATTTTGGTGGACGGTTATTTAAGTGGGAACAGTGCAAGTGCAATCAGGCCGGCCGCAGTAATCGCTTGATGCGTTGCGGGGTTGTGGCTGTGCTGGCATAGGGCCGGGTTTCGATGATGGCGCTATAGAGTTCAACCCAGCGCGAGGCAATTTCTCGAATGTCGAAGCGTGCGCTGAGTTGGCGAGCCTGAATCCCCATGTCGCGAATGAGTTTGGGCTGGTTGCACAAGCGATGGATCATTTGCCCCAACTCTGCCAGCGTATTCGTCAACCAACCCCCAAAACGTGTCAGATAGGAATGGTCGGGCGATGGCGTCGTTGCGCCGGCGTGGTTGTCTAATGCCGCCGGCGAGTGTGCAGTGTCTTCGGCAAACTCATCCCACCAGGCCGCTTGTAAACCTAGATAAGGTTTCCCGGCTGCCAATGCTTCGATCACAGAAACCGGGTTGACCTCGCTCAGTGAACACGTGACCAGCACATCGGCCGTTGCCAGCAAAGGGTTGACCTGCTCTCGGCTGACCTGACCCATGAAACGGACGTGATCTCGAAACTCGCTGGTTTTAGCTTGAAGTTGAGCGCGCAGTGTGCCGTCTCCGACGATGAGCCAATAAGCATTGGCACCGGCTTGAATGGCGATGCGCATGGCCTGGGTCAGGGCCATTAAATTCTTCTCAGGGGTTAGCCGGCCAATGTAAATAAACACGGTCGCATTGTCGGGAATGCCCAATGCAGCGCGATCGGCTGGCCGGGTGTGCTTCCATTCCTCCCAATCCAGCCGGATGCCGTTGGGCACCACATGAACCCGGTTGGCGCATTCGGGTGCCAGGGTGCGCAGCCAACGTGCGGTATCGCCTGAAGGTGCTGTAATCAGATCGCTGTTGCGAATGGCCTGGCGGATGATGGAGCTGACATAGCGACCTAGAAAGGGGCGCACCAGGCTTGGATAGTTGGCTACATAGAGATCATGCCGGGTGTGATTGGTAAAGATCAGCGGCTTTTGAAAGCGCCAGGCCAGATTGGGGGTGATCCAACCCGCTGCCATGGTGGCTTCATGCATGTGCAGCACATCCAGCCCCGCTACAACCTGTGCCGCTCCGGGTTTTAGAGCCATGCTGCCTCGAAAATGAGAATCGCCGAGGGGAATTCCAGGCGTGCGCCAGATGGCTGGCAGGCTGTCTGCATAGCGGGTATAGCCAAATGTAAAAACCTGAGCGCGATGGCCCTGGCCCAATAATTCGCGATGATGCTCGGCTACAAAAGCACTTACCCCGTTGACGATGGGGGGAAAGCTGTCGGTGAATTGACCAATACGCAGTCCAGACGCTGGCCGTGTGATCGGTGGTGTTGCGGTGTTATGAGAGGGCTCGCTGACAATCATGTTTGCTAAGGCGAGTGGTTTGAGATCGCTCATGCCGGTGTCATCGTGTGATGTGGTTGGTTATTACAAAGAGACTATGAAGTCACTGCGTTGACACTGTATTTTATGCGGATGAAAGGAGGGTTAGGCACAGAATATTTGTCAGCGATGTGGAATGGGCAGGCAAAACGTTGCATGAAGTGCAGGCGACCGATAGTCAAAAAAACAGCGCACTGGTTAACCAATGCGCTGCTTAGAGCCGGTAGAAAATAAAAAAAAGCACACGCCTCAATATCAATTGGCCCCCAACTGCAACAATTAACATCAAGGCGCGCGCTGAGATGACTATACCGTTTCAGCAGTGTAACGAATATCAGCCAATGGGTTAGTCAAGTGTAGGACAAATACTTAGGCCGATCGGCCCTATGCAGATATGGGTTCAATTTACCTGTTCACTCAATTTCACTCAATCGATTTACGTATGAATGAATGAACCCTGCCCAAACCAATCCGAATTCCACGATCCGGCCTTTCGGTTTTTACGAAAGGTTGTTTTCGATGACATAGCGGATCATCTCGGCATTGGTCGATAGATTCATCTTCTCCAAAATTCGAGTGCGATACGTGCTAACAGTTTTCACGCTCAACGACAGTTGCTCGGCAATTTCGCTGACCGTCTTGCCCCCGCCGATCATGATCAATACAGTGTATTCACGATCCGAGAGCAACTCATGGGGCTGTTTATCGCTGCCACCGCTGAGCTCGAATGCAAACTTTTCGGCCAGGGTGGGGCTGACATAGCGGCCACCCGCCGTCACCTTGTGGATCGCCTGCACCAGCTGGTCGAGTGCAACCTCCTTATTAATGTAGCCGGCAGCACCGGCCTTAAGCATGCGCATCGCATACTGATCTTCTGGGTGCATACTTAAGATCAGCACCGGCAGCTTGGGCTGTTGGGCGCGTATCTCGTGCAAAATATCGAGACCGCTGCGGCCCGGCATCGAGATATCCATGACCAGAACATCCCAGTCATTCACCCGAATTTTCTCCAACACTTCGAGACCATTGATCGCCTCCATAACCTGCACGCCGGGTATGGATTCCTCGACAATTTCGCGAAAACCTTTTCGCACGATGGCGTGATCGTCAGCTATTAGTACCTTCATATCATTCAACTTTGCTTTCCTTCAAAGGGCAAGACTTGCTTCTCTGGACGAGGCGGCTCTGGTGAATCTTTTTGTAGTGTCCCCAGACGCCGGCTTAACTTTTTTTTGTTGCTTCAATGGGTTCATCTGGTTCAACCGTCTCGATCACCGGATTGCCTGCTGTGGGCCGAAACGGCAAGTGCACAATCACTTGCGTGCCTCGACCGGGCGTACCCTGAATATCGACTGACCCACCCATACGCAGTGCGCGCTCATTCATTCCCATCAAGCCCAATGATCGTACGTCATAAGTTTGGTTTTCGCCAATCCCAACGCCGTCATCGATCACTTTCATGCTCAACTCAATCCCATCATCCTCCAGCACAATCTCGACTTTGTGTGCCTGAGCGTGGCGTGCCACGTTGTTCAGTGCTTCCTGCAGAATGCGAAATGCGGTGATGCTCAGGTCGCGATCAAAGAAATCGGTGGTGACCTTGCGGGTAAAGGTAGAGGCCAGTGAAGTTCGCTCTTCAAACTCGCGCATCTGCCACACAATAGCGGCAACCAGTCCCAGATCATCCAACATGCCGGGCCGAAGGTCGGCCGAAATGCGGCGGACCACGTGCACGGTTTCGTCCAGCAAATGAATAGCCGAATCCACCTTCTCCAGCGCTTTGGACTGGCTGGGATCCAGCCGGCGTTTGGCTGCCATCAGGTCCATCTTCATGCCGGTGAGGGCCTGACCCAGCTCATCATGAACTTCGCGGGCAATACGCGTGCGCTCGGCTTCAATGGCGGTATTCGTCTGGGTAGCCAATTGCCGCAGCCGGTTTTGAAACCCACTCAGCCGGGCGTTACTGGTTTGTAGTTGGGCCGTGCGCTCCTGGATTTTCTGTTCCAATTTCAGATTGAGCTGGCGCAACTCATGATCGCGTTTCTGCAGCGTCTCGCTCATTTGGTCCAGGGTGTGCGCCAGACCCATCAGCTCACGCGAGCCATTCTTGAGCCCGGTGCGCGCCGTGAGGTTGCCGGCACCGATTAGCTGGGCCGTTGCTGATATTTTTCGAATCGGCTCCAACAGGGTCACATGGCTCAGCCACCAGGCCAGAGCCAGCGCAAATAACGTGATCACGGCCAACCCCGCCAAATCGCGCATCATGAGCCGGTCGATTTCGGCAAATGCTTCTGCCGTCGATACACCCACCGCGGCATATAAATTCGCTGTGGGATCAATTCGCATGGGTGTAAAGGAATAAAGACGCTCCACGCCATCCGGCCCCAGCAGGATAGTCGAGCCTTGTTTTTGGGCCAACATGGTTTGCACCAGTGGCTCATCGTTGACCTTCTTACCAATCCACTCGGTGGGATTTGGAAAGCGCACGGCGATAGTGCCTGTTTGATCCAGAATTAAAAAGGGGCTGCTGCTAGGCAAATTCAAAGCTTCAATTGCCGTGTTCATCTTTTCGAGATCGAGTCCGGTGATCACAATGAACTCGACATTGCCTTGCGCATCCAGAACGGGGTGGGCAAAGCTAAGGGCCAGCTTGCCACTCACAGCCCCCATTTGCACCTCGCCGATGACAAATGCTTTGGTTGAGAGAGCCCGTTGGAAATAGGCTCGGCTGGCAAGGTTAAGCGGAGCCGTCGTCGTCATCGAGCTGGTTTTGGATGCGCCTGTGGGCGCGGCTGGCACTCTGCACACGATGCGGCCGTCTGGCATGGCGATGCTGAAGGCGGTGAAATCACTCGTCTTCGCAAAGAGCTGCTTGAGCCGTTCTTGACATGCGCCCAGGCTGCCCCTAACCGCGCTGCGAACTTCCGGAAGCACAGCCAGCCATTGCATCAGGGTGTGGGCCTGATCCACCCGTTGCTCCTGGTTTTGAACCACGAGCCGCAGTGTGTTCGATGTTGAATTGCGGATCTCTTCAATGGCGCGCGCCCGCCGATCCGTGGCAGCCGACAGCATCAGCAGGGCAACGGGTAAGGTGGAGATGAGCAGGAGCAAGGTCAAGCGCACACGCAAACTCGAAATCACAGTTTTTTATCCTTTGATAAACCAAGAAATCTAGGGAAAGAGCAAGGAAATGGATTGTGCGTCTGTTTCGGGTTCGGAACAGGCCGATCGCGCAATGATCTTATCATCAGCTTTGCGCTGGGGGTGCATTTTTTGAAAGGGGCATAAACCAGCAGTAGGGCAATTCGAAAGCGCGACCCCGTGCGAACCCATGGTGTAGGGGCAAAGTAGCGGGCTCATCGCAGATCAACCCAATAGGACAGCCCGCTGCTTTGCCCCTACAACCAACACGCCCCTTTTTGCGAATGCACCCTGCGCCGGACCCCTGAAGTTGATTCTTCACTTACACAGGAGGTCGGATAGAATTCGGCGCGATCATCATGATTCGAAATCACCTCAAAGAACTTGTCGTAAAGGCGATTGACCAGGCCCAGGCCAGCGGCGATCTCCCCACGTTTGATGTCCCGCCATTTATTCTGGATCACCCGCGCCAAAGCGAGATGGGTGACTATGCCGTTTCTGTGGCCATGCAACTGGCGCGGGCGGCGCGGATGCCACCGCCGCGTATTGCTCAACTCATCGCCAAACACCTGACCACGGTGATGGCGGAGACTGTGCCTGGTAGTACGCCCACGTTTGAAATCGAGGTGGTGAATGCGTTCATCAATCTACGGCTGAGCGCCGAATTTCTGGCCGCCCAGGTCGAGCCCATTTTGCAGGCCGGCCCGCAGTGGGGCAATGTCGATATCGGCCACGGACACAAAGCCCAGGTCGAGCACGGCAGCGCCAACCCCACCGGCTATGCCACCATCGGCACGTCGCGCAATGTCATCGTCGGCGACACCCTGGCCAACACGCTGGACGCCGCCGGTTATGACACTCAGCGCGAGTGGTATATCAACGATGTGGGCAGCCAGGTGCGCACTCTCGGCCAGTCTGTGTTTGCCCGCTATGCCCAGGCGCTGGGCGTCGATGAACCCATGCCAGAGCGAGGTTATCAGGGTGATGATGTGCTCGAAGTCGCCCAACAGATTCAGCAGCGCGACGGCGATACCTATCTTCACATGCCGCGTGAGGAGGCCGTTCGCACGCTGGGCCAACTCGGCATCGAACTAATCATGGTGCGCATCCGTGCGACGGTGGCCCGGCTGGGCATTCGCTACGACAATTTCTTTAGCGAGCGCAGCTTGTACACCAGCGGCCTGGCCGACAAAATGTTTGAGACATTGAGTGAGAAAGGTTTGCTGATCGAGCACGATGGCGCGCAGTGGTTCACCGAAGATGGCAGCCCCATTCGCGCCGGCCAGGGCCGCAAGAAGACCACTGCCGATTACGCCGCAGCCGGTGCAGCGGCCGCCGATCTCACCCACCATCTCGTTGATAACGAAGAAGACGACGAAGTAGAAGTGTTGGACGACGAGCCTGGAGAGAAGGGCAAGCGGCTGCCGATTCAGGCTGTGGTCGTCCGCTCGGCACGTGTGATTGCCGACCCGTCCGAGCGCAGCACGTATCTGGCCAGCGACATTCCCTACGCCTACAACAAGGTCATCGAGCGCGGCTTTAATCCAGCCGTGTATGTGTGGGGTGAGGATCACCAGGCCGATGTGGAACGGGTGAAGGTGGCGGCCAAAGCAGTCGGCGTGCCGGATGATGCGCTCAAAATCCTGATCTATCGCTTCATCACCCTGCTGCGCGACGGCCAGGAAGTTCGCATGGGCAAGCGCAAAGGCAATGCTATTTTGGTTGACGACGTGCTGGACGAAATTGGCAGCGATGCCCTGCGCTACATCATGCTGTCGCGCAGCATCGACACCAAATTCTCGTTCGACCTCGGCGTGCTCAAAGAGCAAAACGACACCAACCCGCTGTATTACGTGCAGTATGGCCACGCCCGCATTTGCTCCATCGAACGGCGCGCCCAGGAAGAGGGCTGGCCGATCAATCCCAACCCGCCGATGGTGTTTACGGAACCGACGGCGCTGGCACTCATTCGCAAACTGCTGGAGCTGCCCGAAGTGATTGAGTTGGTGGCCACGCATTTGCAGCCCCACCACTACACCACCTATGCGCGCGAAGTGGCACAGGCGTTTAGCAAGTTCTATGACGAATGCCGTATCAAAGATTCGCCGGCGGATGTGGCTGGTGCGCGGCTTAAACTCGCACGGGCCGCCCGCTTCACCCTGGCTAAAGTGCTGGCGTTGATGGGCATGAGTGTGCCGGAGCGAATGCAAAGGGAAGCTGCTGGCAGCTAGCCGCCAGCAGCTAGCCGCCAACAACCAACCACTAACTACTCTCATGGGTATCAAACCAGATCATTGGATTCGCCGCCTTGCCAAAGAGCAGGGCATGATTGAGCCGTTTGTAGAGAGCTCCATGCGCAGCGGCGTGGTGAGCTATGGCGTGTCGTCCTATGGCTACGACATTCGAGTCAGCAATGAGTTCAAGATTTTTACGAATGTGAACTCGGCCATCGTCGACCCCAAGAACTTCTCGGCCAGCTCGTTTGTGGATGCGGTGGTGGATGAGTTTTGCATCATCCCGCCCAATTCGTTTGCGCTCAGCCGCACAGTGGAATACTTTCGCATTCCACGTGAGGTGTTGGTGGTGTGCCTGGGCAAGAGCACCTATGCGCGCTGCGGCCTGATCGTGAATGTGACGCCGCTGGAGCCGGAGTGGGAGGGCTACTTGACCCTGGAGATCAGCAACACCACGCCCTTGCCGGCCAAGGTCTACGCCAACGAAGGCATTGCGCAACTGCTGTTCTTTGCCGGCGACGGCGTGTGCGAACAGAGCTACAAGGACAAGAAGGGCAAGTATCAGGGGCAGGTGGGCGTGGTCTTGCCGAGGATCGAGAAGTAGATGGGTGCTTCGACATCGGCGCTGTCGACTGATCGCAAGCAGCAGATTGTGGCGTTGACGCAGGATCTGGTGCGCGCCCGGGGCATGGCCGGCCACGAGCAACCCGCTGCCCAGGTCGCCATCGAAGCCATGCGCGCGCTGGGCTACGCCGATGTGCATGTGGATGGGCTGGGCAATGTCGTTGGCACACTGCTGCCTTTGGTAGACACCGATTCCATGTCCCCGACCACCGGCGGCATCCTGTTCGACTCGCATCTGGATACGGTGGAAGCGGCCGGGCAGTGGACCAAAGATCCGTTTGGTGGCGAGGTCAGCGACGGCAAGGTGTGGGGCCGTGGCACCAGCGACATGAAGGGCGCGTTGGCCGCGTCGATCTGCGCCGCAGCCTTCGCGCATCAGGATGGTTTGTTGAAGCGGCCCGTGCATGTGTCCGCGTCGGTGAATGAGGAGCAGATCGAGGGTCTGGCTTTTGCCGATGTGCTGGAGGCGTATCAACCCGACCTCGTCGTCATTTGCGAATCGACCCAGCTCAAGTTGAACATCGGTGGTCGCGGTCGTGCCGAGTTGTTCATCACCACCGAGGGTATTCCCGCCCACGCCAGCACGCCGCAGTTGGGCGTGAACGCGCTCAAGCAAATGGCGAAGTTGGTGTTGGCGTTGGAGAACTGGAAGCCGCCTCACGATTCTGAACTGGGCTACGGCATCCTCGAACCCACCGAGATCATCAGCCATCCATTCCCCAGCATCAGTGTGCTGCCCGACGCCTGCCGGATTCGCTGCGACCGGCGCCTGCTGGTGGGCGAAACGGCTGAGGAAATTCTCGCGCCCATCAACGCGCTCATCCAGCAGATGGCGCAGGCTGATCCCACGTTTAAGGCAAAAGCCGAGATTGATACTGAAACGATCACGACCTACACCGGCCAGACTCGCACGGGTTTCAAAATCCAGCCCGCCTGGAAGCTCTCGCCCGATGATGAGTGGGTGCGCCGCGCGTGCATGGCCCTCGGCAACCCGACGATTGGCTACTACGCGTTTTGCACCAACGCCGCCCGCAGCGCCGGCATGCTTAATATTCCCACCCTCGGCTTCGGCCCCGGCTCCGAAACCACCGCTCACATTGCCGACGAGTATGTGGAGCTGGAACAGCTGTGGGGCGCGGCTGACGGCTATTACCAGTTGTGCGGGATGTAGAAAGAGCTGAGAGCTATGAGCGTAGAGCTAAAAACCTCGCGGGTTTTCTGAAACCCGCGAGGTTTTTAGTGGTAGCCTCACTCTGTGAATGTGTTGCCAATTCTTTGCAAGCGAACGCCGTATTTAGGCGCGTTCGTACTATCAGCCGGCCTCATCGCGTTGAGCGTGTGGAGTGCCACGCCAGCGCGAATCGCCAACGCCCAGGCACCCGCAGCCGTCCTGTTGTCGCCGCGTCAACCCCTGTTGATTCACAGCGGGGCCACGCTGTATGTCGCGGTCAATATTGCGGTGCCGGCCGGTGCGTCACAAGTGGAGTTTCGAGCCAATGATCAGGTGGTGTCCACGACCCCGGTCAATGGCAAGGCCGACTACAACGTGGTGGTGGCATGGACACCGAGCGCGACCGGCGACTTTGCGTTGCAAGCAGTGGCCACTGATAACGCCGGGCAACCTGTGACTTCAGAGCCGCTGGCCGTAGCGGTGCGCGAGGCCGCCGGCAGCATGATCGGCATTCCCGCCGGCAAATTCTTGATGGGCGATAACGGGGGCCAACCCGACGAACGCCCTCAACGCGAGGTGACCCTGAATGCCTATTTGGTCGATCTCTTTGAGGTCACGGTCGGCGAGTTCCGTCAGTTTGTGATCGCTAAAAACTGGCAGACTGGGGCCGAGAAAGAGGGCAAACCGCGCGAGCAAACCTGGCGGCTGGATGATGTGCCTTCGCGCTATGACTATCCGGTGCGCTTTGTCAGTTGGTGGGATGCCGAGGCATATTGCACCTGGGCGGGCAAACGGTTGCTGACCGAGGCCGAGTGGGAGTGCGCCGCGCGTGGCACCGACTCGCGCCGTTACCCGTGGGGCAACGACTTCGATGCAGCGCGGGTGTCCAACAATCAGGGGCCGGCCATGTCGGGCTGGTTCGGCGCTGGCATCAGCCAAGTGGGCAGCTACGATATGGCCGGTAATGTGTGGGAGTGGGTGCAGGATTGGTACGACCCGCAGTTCTACGGCTACCCGAATGTCAATGACAACCCACGCGGCCCCGAACGTGGCGACCAGAAAGTGCTGCGCGGTGGCTCATTCACCAATCAACCCGACGACCTGCGCACCACACGCCGGATCAAGAACGATGCCGGCAGCTATCACCCCGATGTCGGCATTCGCTGCGGCAAGTAGAGAATGGCTTACGTGAGCCAGATCCTTCGGGTGACGTATGTAAAGACGAGTTTGCCCAAGTTTGATGTGCGCCACCCGAAGGGTCAAGGTCGTTCGACAACCTTTTATCGATTGTCGCCGTCACCCTGAATTTTGCCGCGCTCCAGCCGGTCGAACAGTTTGGCAAGGTTGGCGTTGGCGATCTCTTGTAGCGACAGATCCAGCTCAGTGGCGACCTGGGCGATGTACCACAGCACATCGCCGAGTTCGGCCTGCAAAGCGGCGCGGTCGGCGTCACTGAAATTGCCGCCCTTGTCGCGGAAGATTTTTTTGATTTTGCCGGCCACCTCGCCAGTCTCATTCACCAACCCTAATGTGGGATAGATGACGCCGTGTCCAATGGCCGGGTAGCCAGCCGTGCGGCGCGATTCGCGTTGGTAGTCGTCGAAGTTGTCTACTTGATGTTTAGTCATTTTTAAAAGTGAGTAATGCCTCTTGGAATGGAGGCTTCAGCCGACTCCGGCGCGCAGACGCGCTAGCGGGGAGTC
>JBBQST010000020.1:0-20831 GCA_038213625.1 Thermoflexales bacterium | reverse complement strand
GGTGACCACCAGGGTGAGCAGGGCATATAGGATGACCAGGCCGCCCAGCACCAGCAACACAAACAAAAGCATACGGCCGGCATCGGGGGTGATGCCCAGCCGAATGAGCGCATATCCAATCAGCAGGAAGCCGGTGAGAATGGATGAGCCGCTCTCGAACTTGAATCGGCTCAGTGTGGCATACCACTGCGAATTGAGCGGCTTGGTCAGGATGAAGTCCATAGTGCCGGTGCGCACATGCTGGATGATGCCTTGCACATTCGGCCACACCACCACATACAAGAACCCCGATGCCACGAATAGCATGCCAACCACCACCAGCGCCTCGTAAAAACTCCAGCCGCCAATTTCATCGCGATAGGTATATAAAAACAAAGTGGCGATGAACGACCATGCCACATCGAACACCGAGGTGAACAGGCCGCCTAACAGGTTGGCGCGATATTCCAGGCCGAGCATGGCGCTGCGTTTGAGGAAGAGGGCGAACAGCTTGATATAGCGCATGGTTAAGAGCCTACGGCGCTGTAATTGCGCAGGCCGTCACGCCAGACGGCATTAGCGACGAACGTCAATATCACGATCCAGACCAACGCAACGCCGATCCCAAATAGCGCATTTGCCGGTGTCGAGCGGCCGATCAAAATCTCGACCGGCAGCGCAATGCTGCTTTGAAAAGGGAACCACTGCAATACGTTGCGCAGCTCGGCTGGGAACAGCGCCATTGGCACCACAAAGCCGCCCAGCAATGTCTTGATGTAGAACACGGCCTCGAAAATGCTGCCGACCTGGGTGGTCCAAAAGGCCAGCGCGCCGACGAGGTATTGCACCATGAACTCGAACAGGAAGCCGATGCACACGGCCAGCGCGAATAGCAGCAGGTTGAGCGGGTCCAAATCAAACTGTTGGCCAGGAATCAGCAGGGCAATGCCGCCGATGACCACGCCCGTGACAGTGGCCTGCACGACATGTGAGGCAATGGCGTTGGTGAGCAAATGGTGCGCCATGTTGAGCGGGCGAATCAGATAGGCCGATAACTCGCCGCTGGCAATGCGGCCCGCGACATCGCCCATGATCCACAGATACGTCACGCGGCGCATCCAGGTGACACCGAGGTAGTAGCCGATGAATGCGTTGGCATCGAAGCCGCCAATGGGGCCGGTCTGCACCATCGTCAGCCACACCGACATCATGACCAACGGCGATGCGCCCCACAGCAATTGGATCAAGGCCTGGAAGCGATATTCCAGGGCGCGTGCGAAATAGGCGCGCAGCAGGGTTGGGTAGGCGTGGAGGGCGTGCAGCATGGTGTGTCCGCTGAGCATACGCAGTGAGTGCGGCGGACACAACCGGCAAAAATAGGGGGTGATGGGAATCGTAGACGTAGACGATTACGTAGACGTTCACGTAATCGTCTACGTCTACGTAATCGTTTACGAATCCGCGCCCTACGCCGCAATCAGCGGAATCGCAATCAGGATCAGCAGCACGCCCACGGCCTGAAAGCGATTCATGCGCTCTTTGAAGAGCAGCAGCGCCAACACCACCGTACTGGCCGGGTAGAGCGAGGATAGCGCCGAGGCCACATCGAGCCGGCCCGCCAGTTTAGCCGCCACAAAAAAAGTATTGCCCATCGCGTCCATGAAGCCGCACAAGACCAGCGGCAACACTGCATCTTTGGGCGGCACGGCAAACTCGCGCTGCGACAACACCAACATTGCCATGACTGCCAGTGACGCGATTCTCGCCCACACCAGCGGCACAAACACGGCCGTGCTGTGCACCTGGCTGATGAGGATGAGAAATGCGCCGAAGCACAGGCCGCTGATCACCGGCAGCAACACCTGCATCGGCACGGCTCGCCTGGCCGTGGTTTCAATGGCCACAGGCGCTTCATCGGCACCGGTTGACCGCGACACAAACCACACGCCCGCAATCGCCAGCGCAAACCCCAGCAGGATCGGCAGTTTGGGCAAGCCCTGAGTGAGCATGCCAAATGTCACCGGCACAATGGTGGACACCACGCCGGCAATCGGGGCGGCTAGACTCACCCCACCCATCGCAAACACGCGGTAGAGCGTGAACAAACCCAGGACGCCGGTAGTGCCCGCCACCCCACTGATGAGCATATCGCGCAACGACAGTGCCGCGTCGCCCCAAATCAGCGCCAGCGTCACCAGTGTCACCAGCCCCACAACCTGCGAGAACAAGACGACCAGCCGCGCCGGCATTTTGCGCGCCGCCACCCCACCACTAAAGTCGCCAATGCCCCACGTAACAGCCGATACGAGGCCGAAGAAGACGGTGCCGAAGAGGTTCATGAGATCCAGACCAGAGTTGTTAGTTGTTAGTGATTAGTTGTTAGTGGGAAACGAGTTCTCATACTAACAACTAAAAACTAATCACTAACAACGCTTATCCGCTTCCTACCAGTTCTGCACACTGCCGTCGTTGCGGAACAACTGCGGCGCCTGCCAGTATTTGAACTCTTTGTCGGCGAAGTCCTTCTCGTTGAACTCGACGCCGAGCCCGGGTGTATTCGGCACCGGGAAGCGCGAACCTTCGAGTTGGGGCTGCACGGGGAACACATCGCTGTTGTCGAAGCCGGCGTTTTCGGTCGGCGACACGCGCGCTTCCAGCCAGGCGAAGTTGGACACAGCGGCAGCAAAGTGCACCGTGGCCGCAGTGCAAATGGGCCCGAGCGGGTTGTGCGGCATCATGTCGATGTAGTGAGCCTCGCATTGACCGGCGACCTTCATGGCCTCGGTTAGGCCGCCCACGTTGCACACATCGATGCGCGCATATTGGGTGATGCCGCGCTCGATGTAGGGCAAAAACTGCCACTTGCTGCTGAACTCCTCGCCGATGGCAAACGGCACATCCGTCATACGGCGCAGGGTTTCATAGGCTTCGGGCGTCTCATCGCGAATGGGCTCTTCGAGGAAATCCAGCGTGCCCATCGGCATGCGCTGGCAGAATGAGGCCGACTCGGCCACGCTGAGGCGATGGTGATAGTCGGTGCCGAGAATCGCATCGGGCCCAATCGCCTCGCGCACCTTGGTGAACCACTTGGAGGTGAGGCCGATGGATTCCCACGGCTCCCACACTTCGGTCTTGGTGGTTAGATTGGTCTTGCGATAGGCCGGCGACATGCGAATGACGTTCCAGCCCTTCGACATGAGCAACTGTGCATTCTCGATCAACTGCTCGGCCGAGTCGGCACCGGTGGTGGCAAAGCACGGCACGTAGTCGCGCTGCTTGCCGCCCAGGAGTTGGTAGACCGGCACACCCAGGGCTTTGCCGGCGATGTCATACAGCGCAATGTCGATGGCGCTCTGGGCCGCAGTCAGCACGCGGCCGCCCTCGAAGTATTGGCTGCGGTAGAGCAACTGCCAGATGAACCCTATTTTCATGGGGTCCAGGCCGACCAGAATCTCGCGAAAATGTTTGATCGCACCCATCACGGCCAGCTCGCGCCCGCTCAGGCCGCTCTCGCCCCAGCCGTAGATGCCCTCGTCCGTTTCGATCTTGACGATGAGTTGGTTGCGGCTGCCCACCCAGACTGGGTAGGATTTAATGTCAGTAATCTTCATAGTGGAGCGGTTTTAGCGTAGTGCGGCAGGAATGCAAGTGCGGGAGGCAAGATTTCACATTGATTCGTGTGAGCAGATCGTGGACATGGACGTAAACGTAGTCGTGAACGTCGACGTCTACGTAATCGTATACGTCTACGTAATCGTCCACGATCTGCTCACCCAACTCCGCTGCAGCCAACAAAACACGGCTCCACTTTGCGCAACCCACCCATCCGATTGCGATACAGTTATCAACCTATGGCTGAATCTACGATGTCGAACATTGTGCCCAAGCTACGGCTGGTGGACCCACGCCCCACTCAACACAGCGGCCAGATGGGCTATGTGCTGCGTGATCCGCTGGGTTTATCCGATAGCGCGCTGTTTCTGCCCCAGGCCCTCGCAGCCGCGATCTCGTTTATCAACGGCCGCCGCAGTGCCGAAGAAATCAGCAGCACCTATGCTTATCGCTATGGCACGGTGCTGCCAGTGGAGCAAGTGCAAGAGTTGGTGAGTGCATTGGACGAAGCGTTGTTGCTCGACAACGTGCGAACTGCTCAAGCAAAACAAGCCAAATTAGCCGAGTATCGAAATGCGCCGGCCCGCGAGATGATTTGTGCCGGCGGCAGTTATCCGCGCACGGCCGCTGCGCTCAAACGCCGGCTCAACCAATATTTGGACGATGCGCCGCAACCCTCGCGCGCGCAACGTGGCCAGGCTTTGCGCGGCATTGTGAGTCCCCACATCGACTACCCACGCGGCGGCGGCGTGTATGCCCAGGCCTGGAAAGTGGCTGAAAAAGCGGCTCAAAAGGCTGATCTCGCCATCATCATCGGCACCGACCACTACGGCGGCGAATCCCTGTTCACCCTGACCCAGCAGAACTACGCCACGCCCTACGGCATTCTGCCCACCGCCACGCCCATCGTGAACCAGATTGCCGAAGCCATCGGCCCCGAAGCGGCCTTTGCATCCGAGCTGTTTCACACGGTCGAGCATTCGCTGGAGCTGCCGTTGGTGTGGCTGCACCACATGCGCAACGGCCAGCCCATCGAGGTGGTGCCGATTCTGGCCGGCTCGTTTTACGAGCAAATGGTGAGCGGCAAAACGCCGGCCCAACACAAGCGCGGCGCTGCATTTCTGGAGGCACTTCAACACAGCATGCAGGGCCGGCGCGCCCTGGTCATTGCCTCGGGCGATCTGTCGCATGTTGGCCCCGCGTTTGGTGGTGACCCATTGGATGCAAAACACAAAACGCTGTTGCAACAGGATGACGAGGCCATCATGACCCGCATTGCGGCCGGCGATGCCGAGGGTTGGTTTCGCGCCATTGGCCAGGCCGACAACAAAAACAATGTGTGCGGCCTCGCGCCGGTCTACTTCACCTTGAAAGCGCTCACGCAAGCCCAAGGCCAGTTGCACGGCTACGACCTGTGCAAGGCCGATGATGCAAACACATCGGTGGTGACGGTGTGCGGGGCCGTGCTAGGCTAAGAGCTGGTGGCTGGTGGCTGGTGGCTGGCATTCTTTACTGTCTACTGACTACTGTCTACTTCCAATCTCCCCTCTATTTCCATTTCCCCAAATCTGCATACACTTCATTCTTAATCCAAATTACATATGTCTGCGACGCTTATGGCTGAAGTCGGTAATACCGGAACCTCAACGCCGGCGTCGAGCACCATGACGTTCTTCGACCCCTACGACTTAGGCCCACCCAACCAGTTCTTTGACGAAATGTTCGACGCGGCCGGCGAGCCGCGCGAACACTATCGCGTTCTGTTCGACCAACTGCGCCAGTTGGATCAGCTCACCTACGATGAGCGCCGCCGCGCGGCGGATATCCAGTTCCTGTATCAGGGCATCACCTTTACAGTCTATAGCGCACAGGAAGGCATCGAGCGCATCTTTCCGTTTGACCTGATCCCACGCATCATCCCGCAGTCCGAATGGACGGTGCTGGAACGCGGCCTGACCCAACGTGTGGTCGCGCTCAACCACTTCATCCATGATGTGTATCACGAGCAGCGCATCATGCGGGTCGGCATCGTGCCCAACTACCTCGTATTCGGGGCCAAGCACTTCCGGCGCGAGATGATCGGCATCGACATTTCCAAGAACGCCTACATCCACGTCACCGGCACCGACCTGATCCGCGACAAGGACGGCACCTACTTTGTGTTGGAGGACAACGGCCGTTCGCCCAGCGGGGTGAGCTATATGCTGGAAAACCGGCAGACCATGAAGCGCACGTTTGGCCGGCTGTTCGAGCGCTACGGCGTCATGCCGATTGAGCACTATCCCAGCGAGTTGCTGAACACCTTGCGCAGTCTGGCCCCGCACGACAACCTCGCGCCCAATGTCGTGTTGCTCACGCCGGGCATTTATAACTCGGCCTACTTCGAGCATTCGTTCTTGGCCGGGCAAATGGGCATCGAGATTGTGGAGGGCCGCGATCTGGTGTGCCACGACAACCGCGTCTATACCCGCACCACGCGCGGCCTGCAACCGGTGGATGTGATCTATCGCCGCATCGACGATGACTTTCTCGACCCACTCGCGTTTCGGTATGACAGCATGCTGGGCGTGCCGGGCTTGCTGAATGCATATCGAGCCGGCAATGTGGCGCTGGCCAATGCCATCGGCACCGGCGTGGCCGACGACAAAGCCGTGTATGCGTTTGTGCCAGACATGATTCGCTACTATCTCGGTGAAGAGCCGATCATCGAGAATGTGCCTACTTATCTGGGCTTTCGCGACGATGAGCGGCAATACATGCTGGAACATCTGGGCGAGCTGGTGGTGAAGTGTGTGAACGAGAGCGGCGGCTACGGCATGCTGGTCGGCCCGCACAGCACAAAAGCGCAACAAGCCGAATTTGCCGACAAAATTCGCGACAACCCGCGCAACTACGTCGCCCAACCGACGATTTCGCTCAGCCGCCACCCAACGTATAGCAGCAGCAACAGCGAGTTCGCCGGCTGCCACGTCGATCTACGCCCCTATGTGCTCTACGACGGCGACAAAGTCACTGTCGTGCCCGGCGGCCTCACCCGCGTGGCCCTGCGCCGTGGCTCGCTGGTCGTCAACAGCTCGCAAGGCGGCGGCAGCAAAGATACCTGGGTGCTCTACGACTGAAGTGTTTAGTCATTAGTGGTTAGTTATTAGTTCAGCCTTCGGTCTTCAACTAACAACTAATCACTAACAACTAATCACTAATCACTAACAACTCTTCTCTTCATGCTAAGCCGCGTTGCCGATTCCCTCTACTGGATGTCTCGCTACATTGAGCGGGCCGAAGACATCACGCGCATTTTGACTGTGAATTACCATGCCTTGCTCGATCTGCCGATTGACGACGAGGCGCGAGCGTGGGAGCCGCTGATCAAGATCACCGGCGACACAAAGTTGTTTGAGAAGGCGTTTGGTTCACCCAAGGATCTTCCTGATGGCGAATCGCCCTACACGGCTCGCAATGTCAGCGAGTTTTTGTTGTGGCATCCGGCCAACCCCCATGCGGCGCTGCCGTGCGTGAACGCTGCTCGCGAGAATGCGCGTAGTGTGCGTGAGCAGATCAGCAGCGAAATGTGGGAGGCGATCAACCGGCTGTATTTCCTGACCAAGGAAGTGAACAAGGCCGCTGTGTTGCGCGGCCCCGCCGAGTTCTTCGCCCAACTGCGCGACGGCTCGCACATCTTCCAGGGTATTACGCATGCCACCATGACCCACAACGATGCCTACGAGTTTATTCAACTGGGCAAACACATCGAGCGGGCCGACAAGACCTCGCGCACAGTGGATGTGAAATATGCCTCGCTGGATGGGTTGGAAGATGGCTCGCCGCAGGCCGCGCTGCAACTGCTGGCCATGCTGCGCTCGTGCAGCGCCATGGAGGCATACCGGAAGGAATATCAGCAGGTGCAAACCTGGCGAGTGGCCGAGTTCCTGTTGCTCAGTCGGGCCTTTCCACGCTCAGTGCGCTTCTGCCTGAACCAGTGCCGGCAGGCCGCCAACGTCATTTCGGGCGGCCCCTCCAGCAACGAGATGAGCACCAACAGCATGAACAGCAATGGCATGAACATGAATATGAATATGAACATGCGCACCAAGGCTCCGGAGCAAACCCCGCCGCAGCGCATCTTTGGCCGGCTGGTCAGTGAGATGGAATATGTCGACATTCGCGAAGTGCTCGGCGAAGGCATGCACCCCTATCTTGACCAACTCCAACAACGCATCAACCGCGCCGGCGACGAAATCACCCTGACCTTCTTCAGCACCCAGATTATTTTGCCTGGCGCAAATAGTAATCAGCAGGCGCAGCAGCAACAGCAGCAATGAGTTGTTAGTGATTAGTGGTTAGTTATTAGTTTCTGAACTAACCCACTAACCCACTAATCACTAATAACTAACAACTTCTTCCCATGCGACTCCAAATCGAACACAAAACGCTCTTTACGTATGACGAGCCCATAACCGAGGCGTATACCGAGATGCGGCTGAAGCCGAGTGATGTGGGCGGCCAGCACTGTCTGGCGTTTTCGCTGGTTACGGAGCCGCACGGCAATGTCATGCAGTACACCGACCGCTTCGGCAATGACGTGCGGCATTACGACGTGCTCATGTCGCATCAGCGGGTGAGCGTGACCGCGATCAGCGAAGTGCTGACGCCGCAATTGCTGATCGACGGCGAGCACGAGCTGACGCCGTTGGACGAGCACGACTACCTATCGCCGACCGACTATTGCCCCATTGCCGAGGACATTCGCGCATTTGCAAAGCCCTATGTCGAGGAAGGCAATCAGCTCAACACGGCCAATGCCATCATGTGGGCGATCTTCAACCACTTCAAATACGAGCCGGGTGCAACGGATGTGAGCACCAATGCCCATCAAGTGCTCACGCTCAAGCGCGGCGTGTGCCAGGACTTTTCGCACCTGATGATTTCCAGTTGCCGCAGTGTCGGCATTCCCACCCGCTATGTCAGTGGCTATCTTTACGACCCCAAACTCATTGGGGCCGATGCCGCCAGCCATGCCTGGGTGGATGTGTTTGTGCCCGGCCCTGGCTGGGTGGCCATGGACCCCACTCACGACCGGCAACAAACCGACCGCTATGTGCGTGTGGGTGTGGGCCGCGACTATGCCGATGTGCCGCCGACGCGCGGCACTTACAAGGGCAAGGGCGAAGAAGAGCTTGATGTGAATGTGAGCGTGCGCGCGATTGAGTAGGTTAAGAGATCGTGCACGTGCACGTTTTACGTGACACGTGCACGATCTCTTAACCTACTCAACTCCACTGGAAAAACAAACAGCGCCACAACCCTTTGCAGGCTGTGGCGCTGTTTGCGCTCACTGACACGACTCACAGGAGAAAAGAAGAATTGTAACAATTCAAAAACTACTGCACTAAACGGGTGTAGACCACCAGGCGCTGGTTATAGGTGCGGGCCTTGGAGTTCCACCGGCCGCTGCACGTAATCAGGTTGAGATCGCGTTCCAGATCAAACCCAAAAATGCGATTCAACGGAGCCTTGTCCACCGGATAACTTTCCTTGCTCACCACCACAAACGTCAGATCCACTCCATCCGCATCGGTCACGATCACCTGGTCACCCGCTTTCAATTTGCTCAACTTATAAAACACAGCGGGGCCTTTGGTGTCATCGTAGTGGCCCGAGATCACGGAGTTGCCCTGAACACCAGGCAGCGGACCAAGGTTGTACCAGGCGACGTTCTTCACGTCCTTCGGCACATCCATGTGGCCCGATGCCGTCTTGGCAACTGATTCCACCGCCGCGTCCAGACTCAGAGCTGGAATCTTGAGACGCAGCGGTGCAGCGGCTTGCTGACTAGCGTGAAGCTTCATTGGAGCGAAGATACACAGCGCCGCCCATGCCTGTGCCAGGCATCGCAGGCACGCCCGGGGTCAGGATCGGGGTGACTACGGCCAACACCTGCTCCATGGTCTTGGGCATGCCAAAGGCCGGCGACGGCGATACACCAATCAGGTCGCTCAGAATCGCAGCGTGCTGGGCTTCCACGTTGTGAATGCTGACCGCGGCGGTCAACAGATCGGGGTTCAGCAGGCGCGGTGCCTGGCCCAGATAGGCCGCTGCACCCAGTTCCTCAACGGGTTGGAAGTAGGCCAAAATCTCGGCCTGGCTCTTAAAGGCCGGGAAGTTATACGCGGCCAGTGCCGCAACCGGCGTGCCACCCAGGCTGCGAATGGTCTTGTCGAGGGTGATGACGTGATCGGCCTCATGAGCGCCAATTTGCTGGAAGTACTTCAGCACCACGCCCGACAACAAGCCACTGGCGTTGACAGCACGATATGCCGTGGCTTCCAGATGCTCCAGGGTTAGTGCGTAGTTGAGAATGTCCAGGTCCTGTGACGCCGATTGGCTGGGCGTTGCGGCAAATGCCGCGCGGCTGGCAGCCGGGCTCAAAGCGATGGCAGTGGCGAAAGCCGTCACCGCACTGTTGCGCAAGAATGCGCGCCGATTCATGATGAATTTCATGTTGATTTCCTCGTCCTAAAGCACATACAGGGCCATCAAATGGCAGACCATGTGTGCATTAATGTGTTGAGATGTTGATTCAAAGATCGCTGCAAAATTCTGCGCAAATTACTTGCCCAAAATAGGATTGACGATGGCCAGCACCTGCGGAATGGTCAGGCTGGCGGTGTAGGCGGCCGGCACCGGCGCATCCAACCCCAACAACAGGTTGATGATGGCGGCGTGGCGGGCTTCAATTTGAACAATGCTGCCGGCGGCGGCGAGAACATCCTTGTTCTGAATGGCTGCGGCGGCACCCTGATAGGCACCCACACCCGTGTCTTCAGCCACTTTGGCAAAGTTCAAGATATCACCACGGTTGGTGAAAGCGGGAAATTTGTAGCTGGGGAGTGCGGCTACCGGTGTGCCGCCCAACTTCACAATCGTGTCGGTAATCGCCTTCACGTGAGCGACCTCGTGCTGGCCGAAGCTGGTCAGATAGGTCAGCTCTTTGCCGGTCAAAATATTGGTGGCCAGCATCTCAACGTACATCCGAGCTTCGAGATGCTCCAGCGTCAACGCGAAGTTGAGAATGTCCAGATCGGTCAGGCCCTGCGCCATCGCCTTGCCCAAACCCACACTGCTCACCACGCCCAATGCGCCAGCGGCGGCCAGGCTTCCACGCACCATTTGTCGTCGTGACTGTGCAAAGTCAAATAGTTCAATTGTTTTTTCTTGTATGTTCATTTTGAAGACCTCTACATACAAGAACGCCGGGATGCCGGGTTTAGGATGTAAGAATTGAGTTGAACCTTCGTAAGACGGCGTCCTACATCGTTACATGGGTTGAGGATGCATTGCGGGGCACAGCGTAAACATAGTCGTTCACGTGAACGATTACGTTTACGTCTACGTAATCGTCTACGTAATCGTCTACGTCGACGATCCGAAGCTTCTACCGTGCATCGGTCGTTGGCGGCGCCACAATCCCCGACTGCACTTGCAACACCTGGGCCGCCTGCACAAAATCCTGATCAAAGCGGCCTAAATCCGTCGTGGTCACAATAGTCTGGTGCGCGCCGCCGATGCGCATGAGCAGACAGCGCCGGCGGTGCGGATCCAGCTCGGCCAGCACTTCATCCAGCAGCAACACCGGCTCCTCATGCGTGCGTTCGCGCATCCACTCCACTTGCGCCAGTTTGAGCGCAAGCACGCTGGTGCGCTGCTGCCCACGCGAGCCAAAGTTGCCTAGGTCTGCGCCGTTGACTATGAATCGCATTTCATCACGGTGCGGGCCCACCAGGGTGACGCCGCGAGCCATCTCTTCGCGCTGACGCTCGGCCAGCGCGTTGCGAAAAGCACGCTCCAATTCCTGTTGCTTTATGCCGTTGGGCGGCCCGGCCATCTCCAACCCAATCTGAAAATTCTGGTCAAGTGAAGTCGGCGCAGCGGGATCAAAATTGGGCTGATAGACCACCTGCAAATACTCGGTGCCGTTGCTCAACTCACGATGAATGGGCATGGCCAGACGCGACAAATCGGCAATCGCCTGCCGGCGCACCAGCGAAATTTGCACACCCGCCGGCACCAGTTTGTCGTCCCACACCGCAATTTCATCTGGGTCTACTTCGCGGCCGCGCCCACGCTCGCCACTTTGGCGCAACAGGGCATTCCGCTGCGCCAGGGCCTTCTCATACTGGTCGAGCGCGCGCACGTAACCGGCATCCACCTGGGACAAAGCTGCATCCAGAAAGTCGCGACGCAGTGCCGGTGCGCCGCTGGCCAGCTCCACATCGCCGGGCAGAAACAGCACCACATTGAGTTGACCCACCAGATCGATGCCACGCTTGCTGAGCCGGTCGATACGAATTTCTTTTTTCAGGCGATTGAGCTCGCCCTTTTGGATCACCATCTCCAAGGAGTGCACACGCAGCGTTTCAGAGGGGCCGGCATTGATATCCTTTCGTTCGATCTGGGCCTTGAGTGCGGCGTAGGGATACGGCCCATCCTCCTCAGCACCCCAGCGAATAATCTGCCGGTCGGCATGGGTGTGCGGCGAATGCGAGGTGGCCAGAAAATAAATCGCCTCCAGTAGCGAGGTCTTGCCCTGCGCGTTGTCGCCGAGGATGATCGTGAGACCGGCCGGCAAATCCAGCTCGAGCCGCGCGTACAGCCTAAAATTTGTGAGGGACAAATGACGAACGATCATGGTGATACCGGCACATGAATATACGTGGGACGCATGTGTTTGAGCCGATGATAAGCATAGCCCAAATGTGTGATCTTTTGCCTAGATCGCACACTTTAGGATTGCGAAATCCAGCGTCAGACTTCGGCGGTCAATGGCAGCGCTACCCTCCGCCACAACCGCATCATTGCAACCTTAAAGCCATCTTCGCGTATAACTGAGTGCAACCTTTAGGAGAGTCAGCGATCATGCAAGACCCAAATCAAAATCCAAATCCGCAACCCATTCAACCCGAGCCCATCGAGCCACAACCCGTTCCGCCGTTCAATCCTGACCCGGCCCTGGGCAATACCAATTTGCAGTTGCCAGCCGGCCCTGGTTATTACGCGCCGATTGTGCGGCAAACCAACACCCTGGCCGTGGTCAGTCTGGTGGCCTCGATCCTGGCCTGGCTCGGCTTGTTCGGCATCGGCGGCATCATCGGCATCATCACCGGCACCATCGCCCGCCGCGAGATTCGCGAGAGCAATGGCCGGCAGGAGGGCGATGGCATCGCACTCACCGGCATCATTCTGGGCGGTGTAAATGTGGTGTTGTCATGTCTGGCGCTGTTGTGCGTGCTAGCCTTCTTCGTGGCCATTCCTGCCATGGGAATCGCATCCGAAAGCTTTCGGTAAGCCAATCCGCCGGGACCTTGCGAATCGCTTGTAGCCAATAGGTGAAGCAGTGCTTCACCTATTTTTATTTTCCCTGCATGGGCGCATGGCAAAGCGAGACATCATTTGGACAGGATAAACAGGATTGACAGGATGTAGCTGAATTCCCCATCCTGTCAATCCTGTTCATTCTGTCCAAAAACCAAATCCGAAGTCATGCACTTTGGCCCAATAAGTCAAGTTGAAAACAAAACGCTTTGCGGCACAATTCAGGCATGTCCCAAAACTCATCGCCAGCACCGGCACCAGCAGCGGCCCAGACTGCGCCGCATGTGCATCCCGCTGGTAGCATCGAAGTGATTTGCGGCTGCATGTTCAGCGGCAAAAGTGAGGAGCTGATTCGCCGGCTCCGGCGCGCCGTCATCGGCCGGCAAATCGTGCAGGTGTTCAAACCCCAGATCGATACGCGCTATGCAGTGGATCAGGTGCGCTCGCACAGCGGCGTCGGGTTCGACGCGCTGCCGGTCGCCTGCTCTGCCGATGTGTTGCGCCTGGTTCGGCCCGAGACCACCGTCGTCGGCATCGACGAAGCTCAGTTTTTTGATATCGGCATCACCGATGTGGTTGAGCAACTGGCCGACGATGGCAAGCGCGTGATCTGCGCCGGCCTCGACCTCGATTTTCGCGGCGAGCCGTTCGGCCCCATGCCCACCCTGCTGGCCATTGCCGAGCATGTGGATAAGCTCACGGCCATCTGCATGGTCAGCGGCGAACCGGCCACCCGCACCCAGCGACTCATCAACGGCCAGCCCGCCAACTATGCCGACCCCATCATTCTGGTCGGCGCCAGCGACAGCTACGAGGCCCGTGCGCGCAAGCACCATCAGGTGCCGGGACGGCCGCACTAATATGGGCATACACGCTTTCGATCCTACGCGCACGGTCGACCACGGCATCACGCGGGTGCTGTTCACTCAGGAAGAAATTGAGACGCGCGTGGCCGAGCTGGCGGCGCAAATCTCGGCAGACTATGCCGGCCAGGATCTGCTGCTGGTATGCATCCTGCGCGGCGGGGTCATCTTTCTGGCCGATCTGATGCGCCATCTCACTCTGCCCTGCAATCTCGATTTCATGGCCGTCGCGTCATATGAGTCCGGCGCGCGCTCGACCAATCATTCGCCGCGCATTTTGCTGGACACGCGCGAGGATATTCTGGGCCGCAATGTGCTGCTGATCGAAGACATCGTGGACAGCGGCTATACGTTTGACCACTTGATCAAGCTGCTCAAGACCAGAGAGCCGGCCAGCCTCAAAGTGTGCAGCCTGCTCAGCAAACCCACGCGGCGCGAGGTGCCGGTGCAGATCGATTACCTTGGCTTCGAAATTCCCGATGAATATGTGTGCGGCTATGGCATCGATGCCGATGAGCTGTATCGCAATTTGCCGTTTATCGCGTCAGTCAAATGATTTTGGGAGAAAAAGATTTTGGACAGAATGACAAAATAGACACTGAAAGAGTCCAATAAGCAGGCCTTATTTTGTTAATTCTGTCATACTGTCCAAATTTCCCGCAGCGCCTTATTTTCAACACCATGTCCAAACTCAAAGAAGCCATCAAACAGCACGGCTATGAAACCATCCTCGACCATGTGCTGATTAACGAAGCGCAGTTGCAGGCGCGCATTCAGGAGCTCGGCGCGCAAATCTCGCAGGACTATGCCGGCAAAGATGCACTGTTGATCAGCATTTTGCGCGGCGGCGTTGTCTTCCTCACTGAACTCATGCGGCACATTCACACGCCCCATCACATCGAGTTCATGGCCGTGTCGTCCTATGGGGTGGGCGCGCGTTCCACCCGCGGCCAGCCACGCATTACGCTGGACCTCAACACCGATGTGAAGGGCCGGCATGTGATCCTGGTCGAGGACATCGTCGACAGCGGCCACACCATCGACCATGTGTTGCGGCTATTGCAAACTCGCGAGCCGGCCAGCCTCAAAGTGTGCGCGTTGCTCGACAAGCCGACGCGCCGGGAGATCTTCGTGCCGATTGAATATCGCGGCTTCGAAATCCCCAACGAGTTCGTTTTCGGCTTTGGCCTCGACCTGGATGAATATTTTCGCAATCTGCCGTTTATTGGGGTGGTGAAGCAGGAATATCAGTAGGAGGGGAGTAGCAAGTAGACAGTCGTCAGTAGTCAGACACTTCACCAGTGATTCATTACTGACTACTGACGACTGTCTACTTTTTACTTCCCTCCCCCTCCCCTCCCCCCACCTTCACTTTCTGTTCTAGCGCCAGGATTGGCTTTTCCCAAATGGGTTCGTTGCGGTTGTTAAGCTCGAAGTAGACGGCGGTGTCTTTACGCACGCGGTCGTACAGGCTCACTTGCAGGGTATATGGGCCAGGGACGAGATCTGGGGGAAGGACGGCCGATACTTCGCCGAGCACATAGTCACCGGGACGCCACAGCAGGCCAGGGGGCAACTGGCCGGTCTCGACCAGCGGCATGGTGGTGCCGTCTGGCGCGATGAGATGGACATACAGGGTGTAGTCCCAATCGTCATGGGCCGTGTCGGGCAATGTGACGATGCGCCAGGCCTGGGTCAGGGTGAGCACCTGGCCGGCGCGCACCTGTGTGGGCACGGTGTAGCCGAGTAGCTGCCAGTTCAAGCTCAGCCACAACGGCCGCGTGATGGCGAGTTGCGCCTGCACCGCCGCATCATCCAGCGGCACCGAGCGATAGGTCACCACTTGCGTGTCTGCGTTCAGGCTCAGGGTGATGGGGGTGGCGAGGGCATGGGCCAGTGGCACGGCCGGCTCAAAGTCCATGCGTGAGGTGCAGGTGCCACCGCCGGGCTGCACCTGCCACACATTAGACCGTGCGCCCGTTGTCGCACCAAATTGCGCGCCGCCCTGTCGAATGCCTTTGGCCGTCATCTTGGCACTGGCCGTCCAATATTGAAGTTGCGGGTTGGCTACCTCGGCACACGAGCTGCGCCAGATTTGGCCCATGCTGATTTGAGCGCCCACGGGCAGAAAGTCGATGCGGTCGGCGAAAGGATGGGTGCCAATCGCGTCGATATTGGCTGCAATGCGGGGTGCGCCGTTCAGCAGCGCCACAGCGCACACACCGGCGGCAACCCCATTGAGCCAGCGCTGCAACGGCTGGCGCAGCGGGGCAAGGCTGGCCCCGGCCAACAAGTAGCCGGCTGGCGAGGTCAGCAACAGGTATTGAGGCCGCAGCGCCAGCGCCGGGTTCACCAGCACGGCCGCAATCCCCATCAGCACCGGCACCGCGAACCACGCCAGCACCCATTGCGCTGTGAATGACGCATTGGCATTCGCCTGCGGCTTGCCACGCAACTGCCAAACCAGACGCAGCACGCCCATGACCACAAGCATGGACAGCACAGCCGCAGTAAGCTGATTCAACACGACGGCGGAATCATCCAGACGGTATCGCCAGCCGCCGACCAGTTCCTGGGTGAAGTCGAAGTCGGTGCCGTTGGGAATCGTCAGCGCATAGGTCAGCGCGTCCAGCGGCTGCGAATCCGAGCGGCGAGCGGCCTGGGTATAACGGCTTTGAAAATCGCCCAGGCTGCGCTGGCCCTGGGTCAACAGCAGCACGCCGAAGAACAGGGCCGACAACACACACAAGCCCGCGCCCAGCAAAGCCGCCCGGCGCAGGGTTGCGTGGTCGCGCAAACGCCGCCACGCCAGCGCGCACGACACCATCGCCAACGGCCCCACCGCCATTGTGGCCAGATACGTTTGCATCATGAGCGCGGCAAAACCGAAGCCGGCCAACACACGTCGCGGCCGCACCTCAGCCAACCCGCGCCACACCAGCCAGGCCGTGCCGATGGCCGCAAACTCCAACTGACCCTGGATCCAGGTGCCGCGGGCGATGTAGACGGCATAGATGCTGGCCGAAGCCAGTGCCGCAGCCACCACCCCACTGCGCCAGCCCCAAAAGCGCCGGCCCAGATCGAACAGCATGGCGATGCCGAGCGTGCTCAACACAATGCTGACGACGATGGGCAACAACGGCGAGCGGTCGATCAGGGCGATGAGCGCCCAGCCGTAGCTGGCGCCGACCGGGTTCATCACTTGCACGCCGCTGGGCAGACTGAGCAGGGGCAGGTCGCTCCAGCGGCCGTCTTGCAGCGCCTCCAGAATGCGAATGCCGTAGCTGTGAGGGATGGCAAAGTCGTGCGAGTAGCGCACCAGATCGAAGCGATACAGCCGCACGGCAAACGCAATCAGCACCAGTCCATACGGCACCAGCTTCTTCAACACACGCATGAGCGCTAAGTTGTTAGTCATTAGTTCTTAGTCGTTAGTTGTTAGTCGACATTTCACCAGCAGTAATTCGCTACTAATCACTAACGACTAACGACTAACGACTAACGACCAACAACTAATCACTTAAGCCTTGAACGTCTCGTGACGAACGGCGACTTTGCGCAGGCGGTCTTCCTGCAGGTTGACGCCGAGGCCGGGGCCGGTGGGCACACTGAGGGTGCCGTCGGGGTTGATATCGAACGGCGGCTCGATCAGGTCGGGGTTGTAGTAACGGTTGCTCGCGCTCAGGTCGCTGGGCAGCCGAAAGTTGGGCAATGAGGCCAGAGCCAGATTCAACGCGCGGCCGATGCCGGTTTCGAGCATACCGCCGCACCACACCGGCACATCGTGTTCCTGGCAGATGTCGTGCACGGCGATGGCGTTGGTCAGGCCGCCCACCCGGCCCTGCTTGATGTTGATGATCTTGCACGCGCCGAGTTCGATGGCCATGCGGGCGTGATCGGGCGTGTGAATGCTTTCGTCCAGACAGATCGGCGTGCGCAACTGCGGCTGCAATTTGCTGTGCTCGTAGATGTCGTCGTAGCCCAGCGGCTGTTCAATCATCAGCAGGTTCAGATCCTCCATCTGCCGGAACACCTCGGCCGTTTTGAGGGTGTAGGCGCTGTTGGCATCGACCATGAGCATGCGGTCGGGAATGGCCTTGCGCACGGCCCGCGCATCAACCAGATCGCGGCCGGGCTTGATCTTCATCTTGATGCGCAGGTAGCCATACTGCAAAAAGCTGTGCACCTTTTCGACCAGCTTCTCGGTGGTGTCCTGGATGCCGATGCTGACGCCAACCTCGACGCGATCCTTGACGATGTAACCGTTCTGACCGTCGCGACCTGCGCCGATGAACTGGCTGAGGCTCTGGCCGGCCATCTGTGCAGCGATGTCCCACAGCGGCGCTTCGAGCGCGGCCTTGGCAAAATTGTGGCCGCGCACCCACTCGAAGAGGCGCACGCTGTCGCTGGGGTGGTTCACCTCGGCCTTGAACAGCATCGGCACCAGATAATCCTGCAGAATGTGCCAGGCGGTGTGCTCGGTTTCGTAGCTGTAGCCAGGGCCATCGCCGCACCACTCGCCCCATCCCACCACGCCGTCCTGGCTGACCATGCGCAGGATCAGCGCGTCGCGGTCGGTGGTGGTGCCGAAGCTGGTGGTAAACGGCGACACCAGCGGAATTCGAATTTGATACAGATCGACCTGCTGAATCTTCATGCCGACTGTTTTAACACAAGCTAAGGCAAATACCCCAGCCGGATTCAACTCAACGAAATTGAACTCGACGAATTGGCAAAGATTTACACAAAACGCTGCCCAGGTTGCTTTGTAAAATATTTGTGCCTTTTCAGTTGAAGAATGACATTTTAGATCTGCCGTTTGTGTGCGAATTGCATCGAACTTGTGTTGTAAACATGGCGCAAAAAAAGGTCTTGAGATTGATGCAATGTGTAATATCTCGGCGCAATATAGACCTGCCGTTAAAATCGTTACCCCCAACACAGCACTATCTCTCACACCATTTCATGCATCATGATAAACAACAAGATTTACAGCACCGCTGTTGCACACATCACACGCATCGCCGTCTTGCTTTTTTTGTGGGTCGGCCCGGCCCACGCCGTCGCACAGACTCAGAACCCCAACATGCGCATCATCTCGCCGGCTTCGGCCACGAGCATGCGCGGCACCATCACCGTCATCGGCAGCGCCAACCCAGCCGGCTTTGGCCGCTATGAAATTTCATACGCCACCGAGCCCGATGCCGCCACTTGGACCGTGGTCGGCGCGGCCATCCAACCCATCGATGGCGGCACCCTGGGTGCGTGGAACACCCGGCCGCTGCCCGACGGCGACTATGCCCTGCGTCTCCAGGTGTTTTCGTCGGCCAACGAATTGCTGGGCGAAAGTGTGGTGCGCAATATCAAGCTGACCAACCAGGCCAGTACCGCCGCCAATGCCAGCGATCCATCTGCGGCAACGGCTGCAACCAGCCCCGACGCTGAAACCACGGGGTTATCGACGGCCGAGACCGCGCTCAGCGCCATCAGCTCCATCCCGCGTTACTTTTTGCGTGGCATGACCTATGTGCTGTACGCCTTTATTGCTATCGGCCTGTATGTCGTCATCAAGCAAATTGCCCTTTTGCTGTGGCGGCGGTATAGGCAAAAACCTGTGGACTATGGACAATAGCGCCACATCATGCTGAACGAAAGCGCACAGGACAACGAACGAGTGGAGCGCCGCGAAATAACCCGGCGCGTGATCGCGGGTTTGGGCAATCCGGGTAAATCCTACGCCGGCAACCGGCACAACATCGGGTTCATGGTCCTGGATCGGCTGGCTGCCAAACATGGCCTGAAGTTTGACAAGATCATGTTCAAGGGTCTGGTGGCGCTGGGCGAGATCGGGGGCAGCAAAGTGGCGCTGGTCAAGCCGCAAACCTTCATGAACGATAGCGGCGCGAGTGTGGGGCCATTGCTCAAGTTTTATAAGAGCACGCCGGCCGATCTGCTGGTGATTTACGACGAGCTGGATGTGGCTGCGACTGAGGTAAAGCTGCGCAAGAGTGGCGGGAGTGCCGGTCATAACGGCATGCGCTCTTTGATCCAGCACCTGGGCACTCAGGATTTTGCGCGGCTGCGGATGGGGATTGGACGGCCGCCGGGGCAGATGGCTCCCAAGGATTTTGTCCTACAAAACTTCTCCAAAGGCGAGTTGGCCGAGATGGGATTTGCAATCGAGAAGGCGCTGGATGCCGTGGGGCTATGGTTGACCCAGTCAGTGGACAACGCCATGAACCGGGTGAACGCGTCTGAGCGCGGTTCTGGAGCCGAAAAGTAGGATTTTGTCAGTGTCAAGTAAGACCGACACTAATTTTGGTATGACTAAAGTCTGAGAAATGTGTAGGAATGTCTTGACATGCCCTTAAAAATCGATAACCTTTCTCGCGATGATTCGCTCGCGCGGCTACGATGCACGCATCACCCTCTTTCAATTTAATAGTGATACAGGCGAATTCGTTCCAGACAAGGACTGGAATCAGTTTGAAGGGTGTCAACAATGTAAAGGGCGTGCTTTAATTGATGAGACCAGCGACGGAGATCTGATTTGTCACTTATGCAAGGCCACTTTGCCGCGGCCCAATACTTGATAACCCCGTCCCACCCAGTGAGCGTGCCTCACTGACCCGCAAGAATCCAAAAGCCGATGCTCACCTGCATCGGCTTTTTGTGATCATGCGCGGATTGGACGCATAGGAACCAAGGATGGCGGTGACATCGCAGCGATTGGAACGCTTCAGCACTTCATTTCGCCACCCAACTTTCGAAGCACTCCGGCTGCTAAACACGTGACTCAACTCCCTAGGGCAATTCGAAAGTCGCTTGACAGCGTATGAGCTGTCGTTTGCACGACCTTGTCGTAGGGGCGTCCGGCGGACGCCCTGGCGGAAATTCCGCACAAATCATCAGGAATGTGAAAGTCGACTCTGAGGAGGACGTCCGCCGGACGCCCCTACCATTACTCAATACCGACTTTCGAATAGCTCTAACTCAACTCCAGAGCCC
>JBBQST010000019.1:0-21433 GCA_038213625.1 Thermoflexales bacterium | reverse complement strand
TCATCAGCGACTCCCCTTTAGGGGTCGGGGGTCCATTGACGAAGCTCAAGATGAGCCTAACGCTGCTTAATTTCGTGCCTATGGGGCGGGTCTGAGACCCACCCCTACATGGCTTAAATGCCTCTAAATCAGAATGCACCCTTATGTGTATCGCCGCAAACGGGTAACTGATCATCATGCGCCGGTGGGGAAAGTTGCCGCTAACCCCCGTCATTCCCGCGCAGGCGGGAATCCAGGCGTAACCCAAATATGACCGGGGTTGGAACTTCTGGATTCCCGCCTGCGCGGGACTGACGGCTTAGGTTATTCGTTTCCACGAAGGCTCAGGTTCGCCCTAGGAAACTCGCGCCCAATGCCGTCAACCCCTTCACCCTCAAAACGCTTATACTAAGTAGAACATTTGTTTCTCCATCCATGCTCCTCAATGAAAATATTTGCACGCGGCATGAATGGACCCAGGAGTAACCATGACCACCTATTCACAAGCAAAAACTGACGGCGTCCCCACCTGGATCGATCTCGTGTCTCCCAACGCCGAGGCATCGCGCAAGTTCTACAAGGCCGTGTTTGACTGGGAGTTTGACACTGGCAGCGCCGAATTTGGCGGCTATACCACGGCCCGGATTGGCACCCGTGCGGTGGCCGGCATCGTGGGCGATCAGCCCGACGCACCGCCCGCGCCGGCCGCATGGGGCCTGTATTTCGCCTCGCACGACCTGGATGCCGATGTGGACAAGGCCGTGAAGCTGGGAGCCAAAGTGCTATACCCGGCCATGAGCGTGGGCGATTTCGGCAGCATGGTCACTCTCACCGACCCCACCGGCGCACAATTCAGCCTGTGGAAGGGCGGCACCCACCTGGGTTGGGCCGTGGCCAATGAGCACGGCGCAACGGCGTGGTATGAGCTCTACACGGCCGATGCCAAAAAGGCCCGCGACTTCTACACGGCTCTGCTGGGCGACACGGCTGATCTGATGCCGGGCGGGCTGGAGTATTACATCCTCAAACAGGGCGATGCCATGCTAAGCGCGATCATGCAGATTGATCCATCGTGGGGCAACATGCCGGCCCAGTGGGTGCCCTATTTCCTGGTCTCCAACATCGACGAATCGCTGGCCAAGGTCATCCAAAACGGCGGCAAGCAAATGGGTGGCATCGATCCCTCACCGTTTGGCCGCATTACGGCTGTGGCAGACCCCGCCGGCGCAACCTTTAAATTGGTGGAGGGGCCGGCCGCCTAACTCAGTCACACTCGATGTCTCAGTAGTTAAAAAGCAAAGAAGATTTCCCGCCAAGACGCCGAGTTCATGATTTTCGCCTGCTTCGCGTCTTGGCGGGAGATTGTGTTCGTCTTCGCGCGCACGCCAAATTTTTAACTGCTCAGTCTGACATCGTCCCGATCCACTGCATTCACCAACTCATGCCCCACGGCTTCCAGCGCCAACCCTTTGCCCTGGGCGCGGGCAGCGGTCATTTGCCTGGCCGGCAACTGTGCTGCCAGCTTCGTCAACGCGTGTTGGGCACGATCCTTAAAGGCTTGCTCAGTGGCGGGGTGTTGCAACGCCATGCTCAACAACGCAGCCGCGCGTTCGCCGTGGACCGTTTCGGCCAGCAGCATGGCAATTTTAACCACGTAGGTCAGCGCAAATGGGGCGTTGCCGATCTCCAGCGCCAGGCGCAGCGCATCACGATAATATGTTTGGGCTGTCGCATAATCTTTCAAGGCATGGCACACGTCGCCCAGATTGCTCAGCGGCAAACTCATGCCCCAGCGGTCATTCAGCTCGCGAAACAGGGTCAGGCTCTCACGGTAGGCGTCGACGGCAGCCGGGTAGTCTTGCAGCATCTCGGCGTTGAGGCCGAGCAAGTTATAGCTCAGCGCCATGCCGCGCCGATCGTCGAGGGCGCGCCGGATGGCCAGACTTTCCAGCGCAAAGCGGCGACCCTCGGTATAGTTTTGCAATCCCTCGGCCACGCTGCCCAGGTGGTGCAACACATTGGCAATGCCCCATCGGTCGTTCAAGGCTCGATAGATTGCCAAACTTTCTTCCAGCAAGCGGCATGCTTTTTGGTAATGGGTTTGGCGGTCTACGATTCGCGCCAGACCCTCTAACGAGTAGGCAATCTCGAGTTGAACTTGAACTTCGCGCGCGATGGCTAACCCGCGTTCCACGCATTGCACCCCACGCTCGTAATCACCCAGCCGCTCGCACAGCTTGCCCTGCCGGGTCAGCAATTGGCCCAGCACCGCCCTGGCGGCGGCCGCGTCTTGTAGTTTAGCGATGGCCCGATCAAACAACTCATAGGCATCCTGAAAACGGTTGCGAATGTCGAGAAATAAATACAGGCTGTGCAGCATCGCGGCCAGGACCGTGTAATCTTGCTGATCGACCGCCCACAACCACGCTGTGCGCACGTTATCGATCTCGGCCCCAATGTCCCTCACCGCCGCGTTTTGTTGCGGGCCGATCAGGCGCGTCTCGTGTTGTTGCATCCATTGCGCATAGTAGTGGGCGTGCTGTTGCCGGGCGGCTTGGGCGGCCGGCGCATCGGCCTCCAGTTTTTCCCATGCAAATTGGTGCACCAGTTCGTGCAACTCATATCGGCCGGATGCGTTGGTGCGTAACAGCGATTTATCCACCAATGCGGCCAAGGCTTCGACAACGTGCAGGCGTGCCGTGCTCTGCGTAGAATCGAACGGCGCACACACCGCCACCGCCGCATCCAGATCAAACCCGTTGTGAAACACCGCGATCTTGCGCAGGTGGTCTTGCAAGGCCGGGTCGAGCAGGTTCCACGAGTGATCGAACACGGCCCGCAAACTTCGGTGCCGTTGCGGCACATCGCGCGAACGGGTGGCCAGAAAATCGCGGTTGCGCGCGATCTCAGTGGCAATACTGGTGCATGGCACCCCATGCACCCACGCCGCCGCCAGCTCGATGCCCAACGGCAGCCCATCCACCAACTGGCAGATGCGAATAATGGCCTGGGCGTTGGTCTCGTCCAGAGCGAAGCCGGCTTGCAAGCGGCTGGCGCGTTCGACGAACAGCCGCAGCGCGCTGAACTGTTCGAGGCGTTGAGAGCCGATGAGCGCGCCGATCAACTGCGAGTCATCGCCGGGATATTCCAGACCATGCAGATCGAACAGCCATTCGGCCTGCACAAACAGGGGCTCGCGTGAGGTGACCAGCACTTTGAGGCCGGGTGCGCGGGCCAGCATGGCGTTGACCAATGGCGCCGCATCGGGCAGATGTTCGGCGTTGTCCAGCAGGATCAATAACTGCCGTTCTTGCAATAGGATCAACAGCTCGTCGTCGGGCCGACCCTTGCCAGACAGCTTGATGCCCAACGCATCGGCAATGGCGCCGGGCACAAGTTCCGCCGAGTTGAGCGGAGCCAGTGCCACAAACACGCCGTCGCAGTGATGCGCGGCGATATAGCGGCGGGTGGCCTCCAACGATAGGCGCGTCTTGCCCATGCCGCCGGGGCCGACCAGGGTGAGTAGGCGGCAACTCGGGTTGTTCAGCCGCGTGGCGATATAGGCCAGCTCGCTCTCGCGGCCCACCCACGAGGTCGGCTCGAACGGCGCATTGCGCAGGATAGGGGGGACAGGGGGTGTCGGGGGTGAAAGTGTCGGAGGTATCAGGGGTGTCGCTTCGCCGCGAATGCGTTGGTAGAGCGCGGTGGTGGGCTCGGCGGGCGGGATGCCGAGTTCGGTGTGCAGAGAGGTGCGGCATAGCTCATATTGGGCGAGGGCGGCATTGCGTTGGCCGTTGCGCGCATACAGCTGCATCAGAGCGCAATGGGTTTCCTCATCCAACGGCTCCCCGGTCAACAGGTGTTTGGCGTGTTGAATGCCGGCTTCAGTGGCGGTTGCGGTGTCCGTGTTCAGGTAGTGCGCGATCAGGGTGCGCCGTGCGGCGTTGACTTGTTCTCGCACACGGCATTGCTCGCCCAGCACCCACTCCTCGAAGCGCGGGCCGTCGAGGATGCTGAAGCTCGCCAGGAAATCCCCTTGATACAGCGCCAATCCACTTTCCAGGGCGGCAACATTTGCGGCGCTGGTGGTCTTGATGTGTGAGGGCAGTGCGGCGAGATCCAGTGTGTGCGGCTGGGCTGGATCGAAGGCCACGGTCTGGCGATTGATGATCAGGTAGTCGCGTAATTGCTGGCGCAGGCTGGTGAGCAGCACGCTCAGGTTGCCACGCGCGCGTTCGGTGGAGAGGCCATCCCACAGCAGATCGCCCAGCTCGGCTCGCGGGTGAGGGCCGAGCTGACATGCCAGGTAAACCAGCAGCGCCTCAGCCTTGCGCGAGGCCAGGCCCATCACGGGTGCGCCGTTCAGCGTGATGCTCAGTTCACCCAGCGTTTTGATGTGTAGACCTGCACTCATGGTAGGAAGGATCGAACGGTTTGCTGACTGTCATTTCGCGATTTGTCATCCCCTTCCCACCGCGAATCTTTAATTTTGGTGCCGTGGGTTTGAAGGATTTTTGAAGGATGGCTGTGTAGGGTGAGCGCGATGAACTGCGAGTCAGATCACCTTGCTGTGTTCCACGAGGAAGGCACTATGAATCACAAAACCAACACCAAGATACCCCGTCGTTTTTCTAGTATAGCGATTGCCCTGATGCTGAGCGCCGCGACTGTGGCACAAGCGGCGTTTGGCGCGACCGCCCACACCGCCCGTGGTGCCGAGGTGGGGCCAGCGTCCGCACAGGTGCTGGACTGTGCCACGACGCCGTTCGGCTCGGTGCTGACTTTGCGCCAGGAGAATGAGGCGTTTGTGAGCTTTCGCGGCGGCGTCGGCACCAGCGGCGCAGGCGATGCCCATGCCGATCAGTTCGATCTGAATGGCAGCGGACTGTTATCGCGCACGATCAACTTTGTGGGAACCACGCCGGAGAAGCAGGACGTGTCTGAACTGGTCTCGACGATGGCTGATTTGGACGGCAACGGCACCGCCGAGTTGGTGCAGGCCATGACCAAAAGTGGCAATCCCATGCGGCTGGCCTCCTACAACATCAGCGGCACCACCGACCTATATACCAGCACGTTCAGCACATTCACGAATCTATCGATGGCTTCAGGTGAAATGATTACCACGACCAACCAACGGCAGCAGGTGGTCGTTGCCGCAAGCTATACCGCCATGAAGCAACTGGCCGTGCTATTGGTCAACGGCGATACCACCGGTGGCCTGCGCAATGACACGAGCTTTCTGGCGTTCTATGCCGATCAGTCCATCAGCAATCTATCCCAGACCAGCGTTGCCGTGGGCGATCTGGATGGCGATGGGATTCGGAACGACATGGCCGTGGTTTACATTTTCAACAACACGGATGCCGAGCTGGTGACCCTGCGCTATGCTGACGGCGGCATCACCGAGACGGCGCGCGACAACCTGAACTTTGGGTCGGCCAACAATGTGCGGGTCAGCATCGGCAACATTGATGGCGACTACAAGAGCGAGGTGGTCGTGGCGATGGATACCTATTCGCCGGATTTGACGCCGCTGAGTTCACAGGTGCGCCTGTTTACGTTCAAGCTCAACGATGCCACGCCCGGCCCGAATGCGCCCGGCGGCGAATCGCTGGTGCAACAGGCCACTTGGGCGCGGTCGGATCAGAGCACCGAGCTGGCCGTGACCACCGGCGACACCGACAACGACGGCCTGGGCGAGATTGTGCTGGGCTACCGCAAATATGCCGATTCGGCCCTGATTGTGCGCAGCTTCGATGTGCTCGGCACCAGTGTGATCAGCCTGCACAACACCTTTAGCGGCACCACCGAGGGCCGCGACAGCGCACAATTTTTGGATGTGAAAGCCGGCGACATGAACAACGACGGCAGCCGCGAGATCGTGGCCGCTTTTCGCGATGGCGGCGGCCAGGTGCAAACGCTGTTGCTGACCGATTCCTTTACGCCATCGGTAGGCCTGCAAGTGAAGAGCTTTGACCGCAATGCCCAGGGCGGCCATCTAAACGCGACGGCTATTTCGGTGGCGCTGGGCGATTGGAACGATGACTCGCTGCGGGCACACTACGCCACGCCGGCCGGCAGCAGCATCAAATGCAAGACGGTGGAGGAGCCGAATATCGTCGCGGCCGTGTTCTCGCCGCCGTATTGGGAGCGCTTGCAGGGCAAGACGGCTGTGGTGCCGCGTGACCGGCGCGCCTGGATTGGCCAATCCAAAGGCGGCACGCAATCCAACGAAACGGCCATGACCGTGTCGCGCAACCACAGCGTGAGCGGCTATGTGGGCGTGAAGGCCGGCGGCACCGTGGCCGGCATTGGACTGGAGGCCGAGGCGCGCGCCACCGGTGGCTATGAGTGGCTGAGCACCAACACACGCCGCGGCAGCACTGGCACGACCCAAACCACCAACGAAAGCTGGAACAGCAACGACGGCAGCTTCGTCGCCCTCGAACGCACCACCAACGATTGCTACAACTATCAACTGCGCAATGGCGCAACGGATCTGGACGCCGTATTTCGCTTCTGCGAGCAGAAGGGCTATGCCGAGGTGGCGACCGATGTCGATAACTGGGACACCGTGTATGGGCCGACGGCAAATGCGCAGGCATTGCAGTGGACGCCGATTGGGCGGGATTGGGCGAACCTGGCCTTGTTTCACGGGAATGCCGCGGCCCAGTCCAGCACCGATGGCTCGCTCTCGGCCTCACGCGCGGCCGATGGCAACACAGTGGGCACGCTCTCGCAAAACTCAGTGGCGCGCACACTGACCGAGACGAATACGGCGCCGTGGTGGCAGATCGATCTGGGCAAGCTGCAAGAGATTCGTAGTGTGCGGGTGTGGAACCGCGACAACGTCGGGTGCCCGACCTTCACGTGTAACGCCGCGCTCAAAGACTTTTTTGTGTTCGTGTCGGACACCGATTTCCGGACGATCTCGAACGACCCGGCTACGCTAAAAAACTCGCCATTGGTGTGGACCCAGTTCTATACGGGCAGCGCCGGCAGCGTCGCTGGAAGCGTGGTGAATGTGCAAACGTTCAAGAGCAACAAGCCGATCATCGGCCGCTACATTCGCGTGCAACTGGCCAACCCAGGCACGCTCGCGCTGGCCGAGGTGCAGGCGTTTGGCAGCAACAACCTCGACCCGGATCGTTACCCCATCGCCGTCACCGACCCGATCAGCAACGATGGCTGGTTCAACGCCCTGGTCTACGACCTCGATGGTCAGATCCAAACCGTGCGCATGCGCGGCAACCTGAAGTGGAACGGCGCGAACGACGGCGTGCTGGCATCCAAGCGGGTGACGGTGGGCAACGTGGTGGCCGACTGGTCGTTGGAGGAGGAGAAGTCCAAGACCAGCGTCGAGGCCAATTCCATCGGCAACACCACCAAGGTCGGGGCCGAGTTCGACGTGTCGGGCGGTGCAGGGTTGCAAATCACGGCCGGTGGCGGCTACGAGTTCTCGACCGGCCTGGTCAACGAAAATATTCGCTCGACCGGTTGGACCTCGGGCTTTGTGATCGGCGGTGGTGTGCAGGGGTTGCCGACCACGGTCGATGGCGTGACGCTGGGCAGCCAGTGCGAATATGGGTTTCAGCCGTATTACTACGAGGTGACCGACCAGGCCAGCTCCGGTTATCAGCATCGCTACATCGTGGTCGATTACATTGTGCCTGACCCATCAATCACCCGTGGCAACCTCGACATTTGCCGGGCCAAGCTGAGCGCGCCGGTGATCGAGAGCCAGACCCAAAGCGGCGCGCCGGGCAGCCTGTTCATCATGACGGCGCAGGGTTTCCCGACGAATGTGAATGTGGACCTGGCGCTGAAAGGCCCGAATGATGTTGCGTATGTGCCGCTGACCACGCTCAAGGTCAACGCCAACGGCGTGCTGGTGTTTGTGCTGAAAACGCAGACCAGTGATCCCATCGGCAACTACAGCGTCAAGCTGACTGCCGGCGCGGCCCAGGCTTCGTCACTGTCAGCGGCACAAGCGGTGGTGGCGTCGGCCAACATTGTGCTGAGCACGGGCGCGCCGATGCTCAACACCACGCCGGGCAACAACCCGCCGATTGTGTCGACGGACCCGAGTGTGCCGGTGATCAAAGAGAAGGTGTTCATGCCGATGCTGACGCGCTGAGCATTGAGGGCATTGAGCTTTTCTGAAAAGCTCAATGCCCTCAATGCTATAGACGTTCAGATAAGTAAATCAAAAGTCATCGCTCAAACAGCTTGTTTTTAGGCACTTGGACGATGTCATGCTACAAATTCAAATCTGAACATCTATAGTAGTCTGTCAAAGTAAAGACTTGAGGTTGTTCCAAGGGCGAACCTGAGACGGGATGGAACCTATAAGCCCAAGCCGTCATTCCCGCGGAGGCGGGAATCCAGCACCTTGATCTACTGTTGCGTCGGGGTTACGCCTGGATTCCCACCTCCGCGGGAATGACGTTGTTACTCAAAGACTTTCCCTTGACGGACTACTAGTCTGCTGCGTGGCTCTCCTGCTTGCGCCACTGCTGCGGCGCGCACTTTTTGGCGCGCAGGAAGATGCGATTGAACTGTTGCACGCTGCCGAAGCCGCACTCAAAGGCGATCTCGGTGCAGGGCTTGTCGGTGCTGCGCAACTGGCTGCACGCCTGGCCGATGCGGGTTTCGTGGATGAACTGCACCACGGTCAGGCCAAGCTCTTCCTCGAACACGCGGGTGAGGTTGCGCTTGGATGTGCACGCGGCTGCGGCCACCTCATCCAGCGCAATCGGCTCGGCCACGTGGTTGCGGATGAACGACAACGCGCGCTCGGCGATCTGCGAGCGGCGGGGCGCTACGGCCAGCAACAACTGATGTTGAGCATAGGCGATGTAATTGCCGAACAATTCCAGCAGCGCGATGAGATCTTTTTGGGTTTGCGGCGGGATCACCCGCACTGCGTTGAAATGGGCCTGTAGCGCGGCATTGTCCACACCCATCGCTCGCAAGGCCTGTGAAGTTTGCGCCCAATCCTCGGCGGTGGGTGGCGTATCCATCACCTGCCCGCACTGTAAATAGGCCAGTGTTTCGCCGTCCAGGGCGATGGGAATGAGAAAGTCGCGCAGGCCGGCCCAGCACCGATAGCCCAGTGCGCGGCGCTGCTTTTGAACCATGCTGATGTGGCTCTGGTCGCAGCCGATGCAGCGCGCGCGGCAAGCGGGCTCCTGCTGCACGGCGGTGCAAAAGCGGGTGATGGTTTCGGGCGAGCCGATGACGACGGTGCGCTGTCCGTCCGGCGACACCAGCGCGACGTTGACGCCGAACAAGCGCCAGACCAGTTGATAGAACTCGTGAAAGACGGACAGATTGCCGATCTGGTCGAAGGTCAATATCGCCATGGATTGAATATAGTCGCATCAAGCCGGTCTGTCCAAATGGGTTCAGCCCATGACCTAATTCGTGTTGTGTGGGGGACGATGCCGGCACTACACTCCGCCCATGTTGAATCGCGTGTCTGCGAATCCGGTCGAGGTGAAAACATTTACCAGCCAGACTCAGGCCGACGCGGTTGATATCATCCACGCCTATGTGCACGGCTGGCCCTACATTCGCCAGCTCGATTCCACCCTGCTCGATCATTGGCGTACGCTCTCGTCTTTTGAGCCCGAGCATTTTTGGATTGCCTATCGCGACGGTGTGCCCCAAGCCTGCATTCATGGCACGCTGGCGACGGGATCACCACGGGGCCGGGTCAACCTGCTGGCCCTTCGCCCCGGCGCATTGCCCGAAGCGGTGAACCTGTTGCGCACCCTGTCAGATCTGGCTGCGCAGATGAAGCTGACCCATCTCGTCGGCCCCAGCCCGGCCAGCGCCCTGTTCTACGGCGGCTATGTCATGGGCTCGGAGCCGTATCACCCGCATTGGGCGGTCGAGGCTACCGAGGCGTATGTGCGGGCGGGTTATTACATCACCGAGGCCGAAGTGACGATGGTGCGGGATTTGTCGAAGCCGGTTGCCGTGGATGCGGCACCCGCGGGGTATGAGATTGTGGCTGCGCCGGATGCGCAGGAATATGGCGCTCGCTCGTTGCGCTATCTGGCATTGCACGAGGGCCAGGAGATTGCGCACTGCTACGCGCGGCTGTATCCACAATTGATTGGACCCAGCGGCGGTCCGGTTGGCCAGGTGGGTGATGTCGGCACCGACGAAGCCCATCGCGGCAACGGTCTGGCGCGGGTGATGACTCAGATGTGTCTGCGCGATATGCAGGGCTGGGGCGGCGCTGAAGTGCTGCTCTCAACTGGGCTGAGTAATGTATCCGCGTTGCGTGCCTATGAGCGGGCCGGCTTCGAGCGACGCCATCATGCGTGCGAGTGGACGAAAGCGTTGTAAAGGCGCGGCGTTTTTGCCGGTAACAAATTGCGTGAGCAATAGGTCACAAGCCTCGATTTCCCTCTAGAAGTTGAGGCCTCTTCTATAACAAGGAACACCGTCACCAATGAATGTGGTCTCGATCATGGCGCATCAGGACGATGAGATGCGCTGCCTGGGAACGATGCTGAAGTGTAGGGCACGCGGCGACACACTGGCGTTTGTCACGTTGACGGATGGCTCGAAGGGGTTTGTGCAAAACCCAGAGATATCCCGTGAGGATGCCGCAGCCATTCGCCACGCCGAGATGAGCGCACTGGCACGCGCCGTTGACGCCGAATATATTAATCTGGGTGAGCTGGATGAGTTTTTGTATGACACGGCCGAGGTGCGTATGAAGCTGATTGAGGCAATTCGCTGCACCAAAGCCGATTTGATCTTTACTCACTTCGAGCAGGATTACAACCTCGACCACATCGGCACAGGGCTGCTGGTCCGGCACTGCGCCATGCATGCGTGTCTGCCGGTGCTGCCCACGCGCTCGGCCCCGTTACCCGCGCACCCGGCCATCTTCATGATCGAGCCGCATGGGCCGGTGCAATTTCCGGGCACGCACTACGTCGACATTACGAACTATCACGAGCACAAGGTCGAGCTGATGGCGCTGCATGCCTCTCAGGATGTCGCTCTGCAGCAGGGCGTGGGCTCGAATCTGCGTGCATTGTGCGAGCGCATCGCGGCGTTTCGAGGCGAACAGGTCGGTTGCCAGTACGCCGAATGTTTTGTGCCGATGCAGGCGCGTGGAGCCATCAAGCCATTCAACGTGTTGCCGTGAGGTGCAACGAAATGATTCAATTATCGAATGATGTTTTGACCTTGACCTATCGTTCGGAAGATGGGCAAATCTCCATTCGCGATGCCAAGCGCGATATCACATGGCAACTTGATGCGGCCACACGTTGCTATTGGCACGCCGGCCAGCAACATGCCTTGCCGCAATCCACCCATGCCGAGGCGCTAACTGATGTTGCTTTGCGCGAGCGCTTTGATGTGCTGGGCAAGCCATTGACCTATACCTGGCAATTGCTCGATGACGGCGTGGAAGTGACATTGTCATTCGAACACATCGAGGGTGAGTTGGAATCTGTGGCACTGCCGGGCTCGTTTATGCCTGAAAACAAGGCGTTGACGCTGGCGATGCCGATCATGCAGGGCGTGTTGTATGACGGCCGCGGCGAGCCATTTGCGCGCAGTCTGCATCAGGGCGGCCACGAGGGCTTTAGCATGTCGATGGCCGGCTACCTGACTGATGTGGGTGGCTTGCTGCTGTCGGTCGAGGACTATGCCGAGTGGCGGGCCCAGTTTGGCAAGCGTGATAACGGCGCGATTTACGTGTATGCGCGCGGGGCCGCTTCACTGGGCGCACTGCGATACCCACGGCGGGTGCGGCTGCTGCTGACCGATGCCGGCATTACGGCGCTGTGCAAACGTTATCGCGCGCGGGTGCAGGAGCGCGGTGATTGGAAATCGTGGGAGGCCAAGATCGCCGAGAAGCCGTCGCTTGAGCGGCTGTTTGGCGGGCTGATGACGTTCATCGGCTACAACGCCAGTGACCTGGACTATGTGGCCGCGTGTCAGAAGCTGCGCGATTACGGCTTTGAGCGCGCTTTCATTTATCCGGTGCGATTCAACCATTACTCGCAACAATTTTTAATGGGCGGCGACAAGCCGATTCGGCTAAGCGACGATGTGGTCGCGGCCATCAAAGATTTAGGATTCGATGTGTCGGCCTGGAACTGGGTCTACGAAGGGCTGGACGATGGCAGCGAATTTCTGCAGCGCAGTTTTCAACTGGACACGCAGGGTAATCGCGTGCCGCACTGGAAGATGGATGAGTTTCAGTGGTATGTGTGTTCGCTGCCAGGGCAGATTGACTACATGAAGCGGGCCTATGCTGGCGGTGAGAAGCCGATGACGTGGGCGCACTATGATGTGATCGCGACCATGGCGTTGCCGGAGAGCTTTCACCTCGACCCGTCGTGGAACCTGGGCGAGACGCTGGACCGGCGCGCTAACTTGAAGCTGTTGCGCGAGTTGTTGGGGCCGCAAACCAATGGCGACCGCGCCGTTAGTTCCGAGGGCTTCAACGACATGCTGTCCACCGCCTACGACATCGGTTCGACCAAGCTGTTGCCGGCGTTTGGCGAGGCGAATTTTTGGACGGTGCCAATGACGATGCTGGTGTATCACGACTCGCTGATTCACGATTGGTGGGAGGTGCACAACTACAACTTCCACGCCGGCTTCGACCACAAGCTGGCGGTCGGCCACAAGGTTGATGGCTTCCCACACGACAAGGCCGCGATGGACGCACTCTACGGCAGCCCGCCCAACGTGTTTCCATTTGGCCGGCAATACCAGTGGGTCAACATTGAGAAGCGAATTACGCGCAGCTATTCAGTCGCGTTTGAGGACGAAGCCGTGCAGGAGGCGTTGGCAGCGGCGTTGCCGGTCACACACTTGCACAAGCGCATCGGCAAACTAGAGTTGATCTCGCACGAGTTTATCTCGGCAGATGGCGCAGTGCAAGCCACCGTGTTTGCCGATGGCACGCGCGTGGTCGCCAACTTTGGTGATGCGCCGTTTGTTGTCAATGGTGTCGGCGAAATCGGCGCGAAGTGCTGGGTGGCGAGTGGTGGCACTGATGATGTGCCGAGCAAATGAGCCTAACCCGTCATTCCCCGCGAAGGCGGGAATCCAGATGTAACCACAACGCAACACAAGAGGTAAGCCTGGATTCCCGCCTTCGCGGGAATGACGGGTTGGCGTATAACTCCCTCGTGACTGATTACCAGCTACTGCCAGCTGTAGAGGTGCATTGAAGTAATTAGAACCATGCAAAATATTCATGCTCATGTTTGGGATCAGAAGCTGCACATGACCGACTTCTTCATCAAAGAGGCCGAGCTCTCGCGCGGCTTTGTGTTTGACCTGACCACGCAGTTCGAGCCCTTTATGGCCGACTGCGCGCCTTTTGAAAAAGTTGTTGTGTTTGGGGCCAAGGCGCGGCTGAATGGGTTGTGGGTGCCGGATGAATATGTGGCCGAGTTTGTGGCGCGTGCGCCAGACAAGCTGCTCGGCTTTGCGGCGTGCGATCCAACCCAGCCCAACATGCTCGACGAGTTGCGCGAGAGCATCGAACAGCTCGGCATGGTGGGGGTGAAGATGATGCCGATGTATGCCGGCTTCGACCCACGCGATGCGCGCTGCGAGCCGGTATATGCGTATTGCCAGGTGCGCGGCCTGCCGATTTTGTTTCACAGCGGCACCACGTTTAATCGCGCCGCACCGTTGGAATATACGCGGCCGTGGTTGTGGGATCAGGTGGCGATCGAGCATCCCGAATTGCGCATGGTGCTGGCCCACGTCGGCCACCCCTTTTGCGATGAGTGCCTCGTCGTCATTCGCAAACACCCGCATGTGTATGCCGACATCTCGGCGCTGTATTACCGGCCGTGGCAGTTCTACAACATGCTGGTCATTGCGCAGGAATATAAGGTGACCCACAAACTTCTATTCGGCACCGATTTCCCCTTTGCGCGCGGCATGGAGTCGATTGAGGGGTTGCGCAATGCCAATCATGTGACCGGCACCAGCGGGTTGCCGCGCATCACCGACCAGACCATCGACGGCATTTTGAATCGGGATGCGTTGACGTTGTTGGGGATTGGGTAAGGAGTCTATCGCCGTGGTAGGGACGAAGTTAAGCAGGCCTCTGCTTTTGCGGGCTTCTTCGCCCGCAAAAAAGCTGTTATGAGTTTGGTCAATGGACCCCCGACCCCTAAAGGGGAGTCGCTGATGAAGCCAGCGACTCCCCTTTAGGGGTCGGGGGTCTCCGAGGCGGAACTCAGCCGAAATGTTTTGCTGGGTTGTCGTGCGAAATTTGGCAGAAGTGCGAACCTATGAAAATTACAGACGTTGAAGCGATGGTGCTGGACACCGGCAAGGATTACCCCAACCCGTATGAGGCGGCCGAGGCGCACGGCGTGCGCTTTGTGTCGCTGCTGAAAATTTCAACGGATGAGGGGATTGTGGGATGGGCCGATATTGAGACACAGCCGCATGTGGGCCGGGCGATGGTGGATGCGCCGTCGGGCGGCTCAGTCGGCTTCGAGTCATTGCGGCGCGCACTCATTGGCGAAGACCCGCTGGAGCGCGAACGGCTGTGGCAGAAGATGTATCGCTACTTCGCCTATTACGGCCGGCAGGGCGTGGGCATGCAAATGATCTCGGGTGCTGATAACGCACTGTGGGATATCGCCGGGAAAGCCTTTCACCAGCCGGTGTGCAAATTACTGGGTGCAAAATATCGCGACAAAGTGAAGGCGTATGCGTCAACGCTATTTCGACCCACGCCGGATGCGATGCGGGCGGCGGTGACTGAATATTTGGAGCGCGGCTTCAAGGCCATCAAGTTTGGCTGGGGTGTGTTTGGCTATGACCTGGCGCTGGACATCGCATTGGTGAAAGCGGCGCGAGAGGAGGCCGGCCCCGACATCGACTTGATGGTGGACGGCGGTTGGTATGGCACCGATTACGCCAATCCGTATAAGCCACGGCCGGTCAAAGACTGGATCAAGCTGGTGGGCGAATTGGAAGCGCTGAAGGTGTTCTGGCTGGAGGATTTCATTCACCCTGAAAATTTTGCCGGCTACGGTGAGGTGTCGGCCCATACCACGACGCTGCGGGTTGCGGCTGGCGAACAACTGGCCGGCATCAATGAGTTTGAACGGCTGGCTGGCGAAGGCCGGGCGCATGTGCTGCAACCTGATCTCTCGCGCTGCGGTGGCCTGACAGTGGGCAGGCAAATCGCGGACATGGCGATGCGCCGGCAACTGGATTGTGTGCCGCATGCGTGGCTGACCGATGTATTGACCGCAGCCTCCTTGCACCTGAATGCCTATTTGCTCAACTCGCTGTATCTGGAGTTCAATGTGTCCTCGGCCTCGTTGTTGCGCACCTTGTGCAAGACCCCCATCGAGATGAAGGGCGGCTATATTGCTGTGCCGGAGGGTGATGGCTTTGGGGTCGAGGTGGATGAGGCCGTGGTTCAAAAGTTCCGGGTGCTCTGAGGGTAAGCTTTTGAATTAGCAAGTGAGACTGACTTAACTGATGTTACGCAGAAGTCTCACGCAAAGGCGCAAAGACGCTAAGAAAATAGACTTTGCGCCTTTGCGGGAAATCTGCACGTAGTGCGTAACATCAGTGACTTTAGGACTAACGCGAATGGCCAACGTGAGCGCAAGACCCTTCGGGTGGCGCATTTACGCACAAATTAGCCCAGATTCGAAGTGCGCTACCCTAAGGATCTGAGTTTTGTTGCCGCGTAAGTTCTGACTTAAGAATTTTTGCTCATGACTCAATTTTCAACTGACTCCGAAATCTTCGCGTTTGTGAAATCCAGTTTGTATGTCGCGGCCGTATGCGACATTCTGGATTCGCTCGGCTATCCACATCAAGCCATGCACCACCGGCTGCGGCCGTTGCTGCCCGACATCAACGCATGTGGCTTTGTGGGCCGCGCGCGCACGGTGCGCTGGATGGAGACGGACTATGTGATCGAGGCCGACCCCTACGGCCTTGAAATCGACCTGATGGATGCGCTGAAGCCCGGCGATGTGGTGGTGCACTCGACCGACTTTGCCGGCACGAATGCGCCGTGGGGCGAGCTGATGACGACGGTGGCCAAACGCAACGGCTGTGTGGGTTGCGTGTGCGACAGCCAGATTCGCGATTGTGTCCGCATCATCAACATGGGCTTCCCCGTTTATTACACCGGCATTCGCCCCCTGGATTCGCAGGGGCGCGGGCGGGTGATGGCCTACGACGTGCCGGTGAAATGTGGCGATGTGCTGGTGCATCCCGGCGAGCTGGTCTTTGCCGACTACGACGGCATCGTAGTCATTCCCAAGGCTGTGGAAGCAAAAGTGCTGACGCTGGCGCTGGAGAAAGCGAGCAAAGAAAATGCCACCCGGGCCGAGCTGGAGCAGGGTTCGACGTTGCGCAGTGTCTACGACAAGTATCAAGTGTTGTAATCACACCTACTCTCATCAGGCATACTTGCCTGTATCTGTTCAGCGCGATACTCAATTCATGTAGTGCCGGCGCGTTTCGCACCCTGGATTTTTAGGTAGGTCGCCAAAAGTTCTGACGCTCCTGTCACTCTAGTGGCTGAGCGGAGCCGAAGTGGGAACGTGGCTGGAGGGGAGCGCAAGGACTACGTCACCACAGAGGAAGCGCATCGCGGCAAGGGCCTGGCGCGAGTGATGGTGCAAATGTGTTGCAGCAGTTCCATGAGTGGGGCGCGGCCGAGGCGTTGATCGCGACCCAGTTTAGCAATACACTGGCCCTGCGCGCCTACGAACGCGCCGGTTTTGAACGCCGACACAACATCAACGAATGGACGAAGAAGATATGAGTTATTGGTTGCTGGTTTCTAGTGGCTGGTTTTACCAGCAACCAATCACTAACAACCAGCAACCAGTAGCAACCAGCCTGGAGCCCCCTTGCAACCTTTAATTATTTTTGGCAGCGGTCCACACGCACAAGAGATGGCCGAGATCGTCGCGTTGATAAATCGCGTCGCGCCGACGTGGGACTTACTCGGATTTTTGGTTGCAGGTGCACAGGCCGATTTGGTGGGCAGGGATTTGAGCGGTGGCACGGTGCTCGGCACATTCGATGATGTGCCCCGCTTTCCTGATGTGATGTTTGCGCCGGAATATAACGCCACGCCGCACGGCTTCCCGCGCGAACAGTTGACGTCACTGATTGCGCCAAATGTGTTCGTGTCGGCCACGGCCCGTATTGGTCACGGCACCATCATCTACTCCAACAGCTATGTGGGACTGAATGCGGTGATGGGCGATTGCTGCTTCGTGCTCAGCGGCAGCATCATCAACCACGACGATGTCCTCGAAGACCACGTGACCCTGGCCAGCGGCGTCCACATCGCCGGCGAAGTTCGCGTCGAGTCGGGCTGTTATCTGGGCCAGTCGTGCACGATTCGCCAGAAGCTGCACATTGGCAAAGACAGCCTCATCGGCATGGGGGCCGTGGTCACCAGGGATGTGCCACCCAACAGCGTCATGGTCGGCAACCCCGCGCGCCGTGTGCGGAATCGATACGAAGGAAAGAGTTATTAGTCGTTAGTTGTTAGTTGTTAGTAGTCCGTCAAGTAAAAGACTTTAGGTTAGTCCAAGGGCGAACCTGAGCCTTGATGAAACGATTAGCCTAAGCCGCCATTCCCGCGGAGGCGGGAATCCAGGCTTAACCCCGACGCGACAGTCGATTTAGCACTGGATTCCCGCCTCCGCGGGAATGACGTGGCTACGAACCGACTTCCACTTGTGCTCAATTAGCTCTTCTCAAACTGCACCTGCATCTTCTTCACCCGGTCGGCCAGCGTCTCACTGCTGAGTTGCTCGCGAAGCCCATCCACCAGAATGGGGAAAGCAAGCGGGGTGGGGTGTTTGCAATCGACGAGCACGATCTTGCACTGCAATAGCCGTTCCAGAGCGCGGCGCAAACGGCTACTCTCCAGTTGCCGCTCCAGCACCTCACGGTTGGCCTGGTGCAATAACAGATTTTGTGGATCGTATTTGGCAAACACATCGAATATCAAGCTGGATGAAGCCTGCACCTGCCGCGAGGTCTTGCGCTTGCCCGGCAACCCATCCAGCACCAGGCCCGCGATGCGCGCGATCTCGCGAAATTGCCGCCGGGCCATCTCGGTCGAGTTGAGCGAGGCCAGAATGTCCTCGGCCAGATGCTCGACGCGCAGCAGCGAAGCGATGTGCTCGGCGGTGACAAACGCCAGCGAGTCGGCCGAGAGTAATTCGAAGCCGTAGTCGTTCATCGCAAACGTAAACGTGATCGGCAGCAGCCGCGACAGCCGATACGCAAATAGCGCGCTCAACCCCTCGTGCACGGCCCGTCCCTCGAAGGGAAAGAAGAACAGGTGGTAGCCGTCGCGAGTCTTGGTGCGCTCAATCAGCAACTCATCCGGCGCAGGAATATGCGAGCGCTGAGCCTGTAATTCCAGCACTGGCCGCACCGCCTCCATTTCTGGCCCGTTGTAGTGACCTGCCCGCGCCTCTTCCAACTTGGCCCGCACGGCCGCGCACAGCTCGGTGCTCAGCGGCATCCGGCTGCCCTGCCAGCTCGGCACCGCGCCCTTGTTATTAGAGGCCTTGCGCACCAGGGCCGTGTTGTCGTGCAGCATCACAAACTCCAGCACACGGCCAGCGAATACAAATTTGTCGCCGCGTTTGAGCCGGCTCACAAAGCTCTCCTCAATGGTGCCGAGCCGTGCGCCTTTGAGAAACTGCACTTGAATGGCCGCATCGCTGACGATGGTGCCGATGGATAGCCGGTGCATGCGGGCGATGCTCACGTCCTCCACTTTGTAGAGGCCGTCGCGCTCGACCACGCGCTGATACTGCGGATATGCCTTCAACGCATTGCCACCGCGCACCACAAAATCTAGCACCCACTGCCACTCGACCTCGCTCAAATTACGATAGGCATAGGCCGTGCGCACCTCGTCGAATAAGTCATCGGGACGAAAGCCCGTGCCGGCCGCAATCGTCACCACATGCTGAGCCAGCACATCGAGTGGCTTTTCCAGCAATGTTTTACCCTCGATGTGGCCAAGCTGAATCGCATCGCGCGCGGCCGCCACCTCCACCAGCTCGAAGGCATTGGTCGGCACACACGTCACGCGGCTGGTCGCGCCTGGCCGGTGTCCACTGCGGCCAGCGCGTTGCATCAGCCGCGCAATGCCCTTGGGGCTGCCGATTTGCAACACGCGATCCACCGGCGCAAAGTCCACTCCTAAATCCAGCGACGACGTGCACACCACCGCGTGCAGCGTGTGGTGGCGCAAGCCGTTCTCGACCCAATCCCGCGTCGCCCTGTCCAGCGAGCCGTGATGCAGCGCAATCTCGCCGGCCCAATCCGGCTTCATCTCCAAAATATTCTGGTACCAGATCTCAGTCTGCGAACGCGTATTTGTAAACACCAGTGCACTCGACACGTCCTCCAGCACCCGCACCACCGGCTCCAACATCCGCAACCCCAAATGCCCCGTCCACGGAAATCGCTCGATCTGCGCCGGTATCAGCGAGTCCACCACGATGGCCTTGGGTTGCTCGCCGCGGATGAGGCGGAGCTGAGTTGCTGGTTGCTGATGAGTGGAGGGTGTCAGGGGTGTCGGATGTGTCAAAGGTGTCAGCGAGTTGTGGTCAACTCGCGACTCACCGCTCACCCCTTTCCCCTTTCCGCCTTCCCCCCATCCCATCAACGCCGCCATCGCCGAGTCCAGATTGCCCATTGTGGCGCTGAGACCCCAGGTGCGCAGGTTGGGGTTCCACTGGCGCAGGCGGGCCAGACACAGCTCGGTTTGCACGCCGCGCTTGGTGCCCATCAGCTCATGCCACTCATCGACCACGACGCAGCGCAAATTTTGAAACTGCTGCGGCGAGTTGGCCTGCGACAGAAACAGCGACAGACTTTCCGGCGTGGTGATCAGGGCCGTCGGCAGTCGCTCCTTCTGGCGGGCGCGCACGCTGGAGGAGGTATCGCCGGTGCGGCGCTCCAGCGTCCAGTTCAACCCCAGCGCATCCAACGGCTCACGTAGCGCCTTCTCGGTGTCGGCAGCCAGGGCGCGCAGCGGCGTAATCCACAACACCCGCAGCCGAGGTGCTTTACCGTCATCGTTGCTCTCGCCCTCGGCCCGCGCTTCGTGCGCGGCTTCATACGCCGCTTCCATCAGCGGCCCCAGCCACGCCGCATACGTCTTGCCCGTGCCGGTGCTGGCATGGATGAGGCCGCTGTCGCCGTCGAGGTAGGCCTGCCACACCTCGCGCTGAAACCCAAACGGTGCCCAGCCGCGCGAGGCGAACCAATTCTCAATTTGTGTCAGCATGAGATGGGAGAGGCGGCTGGCGGTTGGCTGTTAGCGGCCAGCCGCCAATCGCTAGCCGCTATCCTTTTTCGTTCCCCGGCAACAACGCCTGAATCGTCTCAATCGAGTCGGCCTCGGCCATCGGCTTGTCTTTGCGCCAGCGCAAAATTCTGGGGAAGCGCACGGCGATGCCGCTCTTGTGCCGGCTGCTGCGCTGGATACCCTCGAAGGCCAGTTCAAACACAAGCTCCGGCTTCACCGTGCGCACCGGCCCAAATTTCTCCAATGTGTTGCGGCGCACGAAGGCATCCACCTGGCCCATCTCGGCATCGGTGAGGCCTGAATACGCCTTGGCAAACGGCACCAGCTTGCGTGTCTCGCCCTGGCCGTCCCACACCCCAAACGTGTAGTCGCTGTAGAGGCTGGCACGCCGGCCATGGCCGCGCTGGGCATTGATCAGCACGCAGTCCACGGTGTAGGGGTTCACCTTCCACTTCCACCACAAGCCGACGATGCGGCCGACGCCGTAGGGCGAGTTCTTGCGCTTCAACATTAACCCTTCAGAGTTCATCTCGCGGCTGCCCTCGCGTGCCGTGGCGATCTCGGCCCAGGTGTCGCCCTCGACCACGCGCGAGAGTTGGAGCGCCGCTGTGGTGCTGGCGGCGACGATGGAGCCCAATTGTGCGCGGCGTTGGTTTATTTGCCGCTTACGAAAATCCTCGCCGTTCCACTCCAGCAGGTCATAGGCAATCAGCTCGACCGGCACCTCGCTCAAAATCTTTTTGGTCAGGGTCTTGCGGCCAATGCGCTGTTGCAACTTGGCAAACGGCAAGACGTGTCCCTGTGAATACGGCACGATCTCGCCGTCCAGCACCGTGCCATCGGGCAGGCCGTCGCCAATCGCCACAATCTCGGGGAATCGCTCAGTAATGTTCTCCTCGCCCCGCGACCACACAAAGGTCTGGCCGGCGCGGCGAATTAGCTGGGCACGAATGCCATCCCACTTCCACTCGATCTGCCACTCACTCACATCGCCCAATAAGTTTTGCAAATCATCGGCGGCAACGCGGGTCTCGCGGCCGGCTTTCTCCTCGATGGGGTAGGCCAGAAAGAACGGGTAGGGCTTGCTGATGTCGGCATCGGTGG
>JBBQST010000018.1:0-21994 GCA_038213625.1 Thermoflexales bacterium | reverse complement strand
TCCAGTAGGTTGTGTCAAACGGGATCAACTTCTTGGCATTGGTGATGGGGATGTTCGGCAGTTCCTTGAGGTACTGTTCCATCGCGACCAGGAACAGCTCGTCCACTTTGGGGTCGCCCAGCGGCAACACACCCATCTCGTCCACGGCCTTGCTATAGATGTCGTTCTTCCAGCGCCAGCCATTTTTCACGGCGCGCTCGCCCTCGGGCACAATCCACTTCTCGTTCAACTGGTCGAGTGTGGCCCACGGCTCGTTGACCGAGCCGCAGCTCTGCCAGCCCATGTGGGTCTCGAACTTGCCGAAGTTGAGGTTTTCGCTCCACAGCTGGCCGGCTTCCTTCTTGTGGGATGCGTTGATGCCGACGCCCTGGAACATTTCCACCATCATGTCGGCAATCCGTTGCTTCTCAATGAAGGACTCATGGGTAGAAATCACCATCGAGAGCTGCTTGCCATCCTTCTCGTAGTAATCGCCGTTCTTCACCCAACCCTTCGCCTCAAAGATGGCCGTGGCTTTGGCCGGGTCATGCGTCCAGATCGGATACTTCTCGAACAGGCCCTTGTCCTCGGCCAGCTTGTCCAGCCGCTGCATGGGCGGATACATCGGGAACGGAATGCGGTTCGGGCTGGTGGTGCCTTCATAGGCAATCTTCACAATCGCCTCACGGTCGATGGCGTAGTTCACGGCCCAGCGCATTTCCGGGTCATCCCAGGGTGCCAGGGTCGTGTTGAACTCGAAGTTGCGCGGGCACGGATCGAGCACCGCAAACGGAGCCTCTTTGTACCAAGCCACAATGGCTGGGTTCTTCTCCTGCAGCGACTTGAACGCGCCGTAGGTGATGTCCATCACGCTATCCAGCTGATGGGCCTCGGCCATTGCCAGACGATTCTCAGGTGTGCCAGGCACCTGGAAGATGATACGCTTGGCAGCCGGCGCATTCTTGAATCCGCTCTTGGAACCCCACCAGTTATCATCGCGATCGAAGATGAACTGGGTGCCATCCGTGTTGAAGCTGGTCAACTTGTAGGGGCCGCTATAAAGGGGCCAACCTTTGGCTGGATCATAGTTCTTGAAGGTGAGGGGATCCTGGCCTTCCCAAATATGCTTGGGGGCAATGTTGAATCCACCCCAAATTTTCACCGAGAAGTAATCCAGCTGGAAGCGAGGATTGGCCTCGGTTAGAGTGAACTCGATGGTCTTGGGATCGACCACCTTGGTTTCCTTCACCCACTGCTTCATGTCGGCGCCGTTGGCCATCTCGGGGCGCTCTTTGATCATATCCACCGTGAAGGCCACATCATCGGCGCTCACTGGCACACCATCGCTCCAATTGGCATCTTTGTTGATCTTCAATGTCCAAACCGTCTGTGCCTCATTCGGGGTCATGCTCTCACCCAACCACGGCGCAATCTCGCCGGTCATGTAGTTGAGAATGAACAACGGCTCCATCATGGCTTGGTGGAAGCCGTGGTCGCGGCGGCTGCCGGGCACATATGGGTTCCACAGGTCGGGCGACTGCACTTTGCCGCCGTCTACATCGATGATCAGGGTCTCTTCGCGCGGCACTTCGCCGGCGGGCGCGGCAGCAGGGGCTTCCGTGGCCGCAGCGGGTGCTTCGGTTGCGGCTGGTGCCTCAGTGGCAGCGGCTGGTGCCTCGGTTGCGGCTGGTGCCTCAGTGGCAGCGGCTGGTGCTGCGGTGGCAGCGGGCGCAGCGGGTGCGGCCGGTGCAGCCGCCTGGGGAGCGGCGCAGGCAGCGGCCAATATCGCCATCGCAATGGCTGGCCCTAACAAACGAAATGTCTTCATTTGCACGTTCATAACTTCTCCTTCTGACTGTTTATTTCTTCCGGGAATTAAACGAACGACCTACAAGAGGTCACAGGGAATAGATGTCTATTGTTTTTCTCTCTTCGAATCACGTCACCTCGTTAATATCCGGGTTCATATCGAACAATGGGTCTTTGCCGTTGTGCCTGGGGAAGTAGCAACCCACGCAGTCCCTTGCCAATATGAGCCCGTGCCGTCATTGGTACGATTTGGCAGTATGCCTAGCAAAGCGTCTGAGATTATTGGTTGAGCCGTGTAACTTGTCAAACCTGTATCAAGACTCTTGACTCTTGAGTCTTGATAACCATGCGGGATAATTGATCTCGTGTTTGCTCCTCGATGGCGTAAAGTGGCTCGTGATCTCTGGCACAACAAGACGCGCACCCTGCTGGTGATTGTTTCAATTGCCGTCGGCGTATTTGCCGTCGGCACCATCGCCACAGCCCGCGTCATCCTGTCGCGCGATCTGCAAACCCAATACGCCCAAACCAGCGACAACAGCGCTCGCATTTTCGGCAGCGGCCTCGACGAAAATTTCATCGAATCCCTCCGGCGCATCCCTGAAATTGAGGATGCCCAGGGCCGCAGCACCGTGTTACTGCGCGTCAAAAACGGCGACCTGCGCAGCAATTTGTTGCTGTATGGCATCGACGATTTCAACGACATTCACGTCAACAAGATCACCTATGAGCGCGGCGAACGGGTTCCGCCGTGGCGAACCCTGCTCATCGAGCGCGGCTCACTCGAACTATTCGGCGTGCAAATGGGCGACACACTGACGGTGGAGTTGCCGGACGGCAAGCGTCGCGAGATCCCCATCACCGGCGTGGTGCACGACCTAAACGCGCCGCCGCCGCGTTTTGCCAATTTCGGCTCGGCCTATGTCAGCATGGAAACGCTGGAATGGCTGGGCTTCTCTGACCAATACAGCGAAGTGCGCATCGTCGTTCGCGACGGCAAACAGGACCGCGAGCACATTCAAACCGTGGTCAATCTGGTCAAAGACCGCCTCGAAGACAGCCCCGGCCGGCAATACCTCAACAGCAACATCCAGCAATTCCCAGGCCGGCACTTTGCCGATGATCAGATTCAATCCATGCTGCTGATTCTGGCCGCGCTGGGTGGCCTGGCCCTGTTTCTCAGCGCTTTTCTGGTGGTCAACACCATCGGCGCAGTCATGCAGCAGCACACCAAACAAATCGGCATCATGAAGGCCATCGGTGGGCGCGGCTCGCAAATCACCAGCATGTATCTCAGCATGGTGGCAGTGTTTGGCCTGCTGTCGCTGCTGGTGGCAGTCCCGCTGGGCGCAGCCGGCGCGCGCGCACTCACCGAATACGTGGCCTTTCTACTCAACTTCGATATTCTGACCACGACGACGCCGCCAGATGTATTGCTGATCGAGATCGGCGTGGGCCTGGTGGTGCCGCTGCTGGCCGCGCTAGCCCCGATCATCAACGGCGCGCGTATGACCGTGCGCGAGGCCGTGACTTCCACGGGGATGCCGGTCGAGACCTCGCGGGGAAGGGGGAAGGGGGAGTGGGACACCCCCCCCCCCCTTCCCCCTTCCCCTCTCGCGTCCTCTGTTATTGTCGTTGCGCAATACCTTTCGGCGCAAGGGCCGGCTGGCACTGACCCTGGGAACCTTGATTCTGGCCTCGGCCATCTTCGTGTCCGTGTTCACCGTGCGCGACTCGTTGCAGGGCACATTGCAAGACTCGCTGAACTACTGGCTCTATGATATTGAGGTGACGCTGGCGCAGCCCCAATCCGAGGATAAGTCTGTGAACCAGGCGCTGTTGATCCCCGGCGTCAGCCATGCCGAGGCGTGGAGCAACGACAACGCCCAAATCCTGCGGGCCGACCAGACCAAGAGCCGCGCTATCAGCATCATCGCCCCACCCGCCGACAGCACGCTCATCAAACCGGTGATGACGCAGGGCCGCTGGTTGTTGCCCGACGATGTCGGCGACGGCACACCCGCCATTGTCATCAACGCCGATGTGCTGGCCGATGAGCCGACGCTCAAGGTCGGCGACATCATCACTCTCAAGTTCGACAACCGCAAATTCCCCTTCGAGATCGTCGGCATCACCCAGAGCACGCTCACCGGCCAGGTGCGAAACCCGCGCACGATCTATATCAATCAGGAAGCCTACCGGCGCACACTGGGCATCGGCCGACAGGTGCGCACGCTGGTCATCGTCACCGATCAACACGAAGGTGAGTTCCAGGCCCAGGTCGGCCGCGATCTTGAAGAGCAATTTCGGCGTGTGCTGATGCGCGTGGACACCTACGAGACCATCACCGACCGGCGCGCCCAAATCGCGTTTCAGTTTGATATTCTGATCACGTTTCTGGTCATCATGGCGGCACTGCTGGCCGTGGTGGGCGGCCTGGGCCTCACCGGCACCATGAGCATGAATGTGTTGGAGCGCACCCGCGAGATCGGCGTCATGCGCGCCATCGGGGCCAGCGACGGTGCCATCCGCCAAATTGTGGTGGTCGAGGGCGTGCTGATTGGGTTCATCAGTTGGGCCGTCGGCTCGCTCTTGGCGCTGCCGATCAGCCGCGTGCTGGCCGATCAGGTCGGCCTGGCCTTCATCCGCCGCACCCTGAACTTCGAGTTCTCGCTGGTCGGCCTGTTCGCCTGGCTCGGCATCGTCACCCTCATCTCAGCCGTGGCCAGCTTCCTGCCCGCCTGGCGCGCCTCAAGGCTCACGGTGCGCGAAGTGCTGGCGTATGAGTAGGAGGCGGCTGGCGGCGGGCTGTTTGCAGCTTGTTGCCAGCCGCCCGCCGCCCGCCGCCTCCTCAACAATTCATTAGCCCTGCTAACCAAATTCACAAATAACTCAGTCAAACCGGTTAAAGTTCGCGCCCATGAGCAACCAACCTTCATTGGCTGCGCGTCCTGCCCATCCTCAGGCCGGCGCAAAGGCCCCAACGCCGCCAAGCCCCACTGGCGGCAATATCGCTGCTACGCCCATCCCCGACGAAGACCCAAAATACAAGTGGAAGGTGCTGATCTCGGTCATTTTCGGCATCTTCATGATCATCCTCGACAGCACCGTCGTCAACGTGGCATTCCAGACGTTGCGGCGCGAGTTCGGCGGCACGCTGGCCGACTCACAATGGGTGCTCAGCATTTATGTGCTGGCCCTCGGCATCACCACGCCCCTGTCTGGTTTTCTGGGCGATCGCTTCGGCACCAAGCGCATTTATTTGTTTGGTTTGTCCTTATTCGTAGTCGGCTCGCTCTTGTGCGGCTTTGCCCCCAGTCTGTTGATGCTGGTGATTGCCCGCGCCATCCAGGGCATCGGCGGTGGCATGGCCCAACCGCTCGGCCCAGCCATGTTGTATCGGGCCTGGCCGCTCAATCAGATCGGCACCGCCCTGGGCTACTTCGGCATTGTGCTGACTGTGGCACCCGCGCTCGGCCCCATCCTCGGCGGCGTGCTGGTCGATGCCAACATCTGGCGCGTCATCTTCTTTTTGAATGTGCCCATCGGCATCTTGGGGGTGTTTCTGGGTTCGCGCTTTCTGCGCAATGACAAGGCACCGGTCAAACCCAAGCTCGACCCGGCCGGTCTGGTGCTGGCGGTGGTTGGTTTTGGGTCGGTCTTGTATGCCGCCAGTATTGCCGAAAGCAATGGCTGGACGGCCGGCCCCACCCTGATCTTCTTCGCCATCGGCGTGGTCTCGTTGGTTGCCTTTGCCATCGTCGAGCTCTTCATCGTGAAGGAGCCGCTGCTGAATTTGCGGCTCTTCAAGATTCCCGTGTTCCTGATCGCGACCTTGATCGGCTATGTCGCCACAGTCGGCTTGTTCGGGGCTGAATTTTTGATGCCGCTCTACCTGCAAGCCATGCGCGGCCGCACCGCCATCGACACCGGCCTCATTTTGCTGGGTGTCGCCCTCGCATCGGGCATCACCACTCAGGTGGCCGGCCGGCTCTACGACAGAATCGGGCCGCGGCCGCTCGTCATCGTCGGCTTTGTGCTGCTGGTCATCAACACCTGGCAACTGGCCCAGATTCAGGCGCTGACCAGTATCCAGTGGATCATCTTCCTGCTGGTCATTCGCGGCCTTGGCGTGGGTCTGGTGCTACAAACCACCTTCACCACGGCATTAAGCGCCATGCCGCGGTCCCAACTGACGCGTGGCTCGAGCCTGCAAAACAGCACTCGTTTCGTGGTTCAAGCCGTGGCTGTGGCGGCGCTGGCCACGGTGCTGGTCGGTTCCATTTCACCCGAGGTGCGGGAGATGCAGGAGCGACAACAGGCGGCTTCCATGAACGAGACCGCGGCACAAGCCCGCTTTGGCATCTGCGAGACGCCGGGCGTGGCACCGGCCGACAACCTGCCGTTAAATATGGCGGGACAGCCCGAGGCCGTGCGGCAGCAAGCGCGGGTCACCCTCGACCGGGTGTGTGAGGAAAACATCCGGGGGTACGAGAACACCTATCAAATCACGTTCTATGCGTGTCTGGTCGCGCTGGTGCTGGCCTTCTTCCTGCCTGGCTGGCCGGCCAAGTGGCTGGGCCGCACCGCCGTGCCAGAGCCCGGACAGGCTCCCATGCCGATGGGCGGACATTAAACGCCTCTACCGAACTCACAGCGAGATTTACCACCCTAAAAAACGCGACACCGGCTTACAGCGCCAGTGTCGCGTTTTAGTTTTTCCAATGCTGTGCCTGTTCGTGTTACGGCAGGGGCGCTATCGGGCTGGCATGGCCTCATGCTATTCCGGGGACGACTGGCACCGGGCGATTGGGCTGCGTGGTCTGGCGGATTGGATTCTCCAGGCTAACGAAACCGGGTTGCTGAAGCACGACCCCTCTACGAAGACAGCATGCAAAGATGGATGCGCCGGAATGGGCAGGTTATGAGGCCGCGCGCCGCGCACTCTTATTGCATGCGGTGACGGCAGAATTACTGGCGACCCGCCGATGACGGTGTGGATGACGGTGTGGGTGACGCCGAGCTGGAACGCTCCTGCCCAAAACGACGCAACACCGTCAGGATCTTCTCGGGTTCATCGGTTTTGTTGATGAAGCCATCGACACCGGCCGCCAACGCACTTCTGCGCGATGACAGCCACACGCCCATGGCTACGATCTTGGCCGGCGAGGCCGCCGCACGAATGTGATCCAGCCGAATATGGTCGATATCGGGCGATTCCCAGTCCAGCAAAATCAGGCTGGAATTGTCGGGATGAGGGTTGAAGCATTCGGCCAACAGCGCCTGCCAGTCTGTAAAGATCCTGTTCACCCGAAAATCGGCCTGATCCTGGAGAAACTGACAGAGCGCATGCCGTGCCCAGGCATGGCTGTCTACAATGAAAATGTCATGTGGAGCGATGTCGACCATGCGACAGAGTTTGCATTTTCCGAGGAACCGATCCCCCGATGAGCGACCTATCCGTGACTGGCCACCTGGCTATTCCTGCATCGCATACAGGCTCATAACTGAAACCGGGAAATTACGGGTGGTTCACTTAAGTTATAAACTTGTGGTAGCGTGAAGTCATGACCGATGATCTGACAGCGACGTTGATGACGCAGTTGTTTGATGTCACTTCCGACGCGATTATTGTGATTGATGCCGAGCAATCCATTGTGCGGTTTAACCGTGGAGCCGAGAAAATCTTTGGGTATGGCGCCGGCGAAGTGCTGGGACAGCCTTTAACCCAACTATTGCCAGAACGATATACACGCTCACACCCGATACAAGTGCGGCAATTCGGCGCGAGCAACGATCAGGCCCGCGAGATGGGCGAACGCCGCGCCATCGCCGGGCGGCGCAAGGATGGCACCGAATTCCCCGCCACGGCTGGCATCTCCAAGCTGGACCGGGATGGTAACGAGATGTTTGCGGTCATTCTGCGCGATGTGACGGAACAGCGCCAATGGGAGGATGAGGCGCGTGCCAAGTCCACCCAGCTTGCCATTACAGCCGATCGCAGCCGGCTGGCCCGCGACCTGCACGATGCGGTTACGCAATCTTTGTTCTCGGCCAGCCTGATGGCTGAGGTGTTGCCAAAGCTTTGGGAATCGGATCGAGAGAAGGGGCTGGCGCAATTGCAAGATATTCGTCTGCTCAACCGCAGCGCTCTGGTCGAGATGCGAACCTTGTTGTTGGAATTGCGTCCAACCGCCATCATGGATGCCAAGCTGAGCGAATTGCTGGCGCAGCTGGCCGAGGCCACCAGTTGCCGGTCCGGGGTCAAGGTCAAAGTCAGTACTGATGAGCAACGCTATCTGCCCGGCGAAGTGCAGGTGGCGTTCTATCGCATTGCCCAGGAAGCCCTGCACAATATTTCCAAACACAGCCGGGCGCATACGGCGGACGTGCAACTCAGTTTGCTGCCGCGCACGGCCATGTTGCTCATCCACGATGATGGCCGCGGATTTGAATATACCGGCTACAACGGCATTGGCGCAACCAATCTGGGTCTGCGTATCATGTATGAGCGAGCCGAAGAAGTGGGTGCGACGGTGCAAATTGAAAGTGCACCGGGGCAAGGCACCGATGTACTGGTGAATTGGAGTGAAAAATGACAAACTCTCAAGTCAGCGTTTTACTGGTGGATGACCATGCCATGGTGCGCAAGGGACTGGTCTCGTTACTGTCTTCATATGAGGATTTGAGTCTGGCTGGCGAAGCCGACGACGGCGAGATTGGTGTGTTGATGTATGAGCACACCAAGCCCGATGTTGTACTGATGGACATGATGATGCCGCATATGGACGGTATCACCGCCATCAGCAAAATCCGCGAGCGCCACCCCGAGGCCAGGATTATTGCGCTGACGAGTTTTGATTCGGATGATCTGGTGCAACGCGCCCTGCGCGCCGGCGCGATTGGCTATCTGCTCAAAAACGCCACAGCCGAGGAGCTGGCCACCGCCATCCGCGCTGCCAAAAATGGCAAACGCACCCTCTCGCCCGAGGCCGCCGAATCCTTAGTGCATCTGATGAATCAGGAGCCGACGCCGGGGCATGACCTGACCGAGCGCGAACACGAAGTGCTGATCCTGATGATTGAAGGCTTGAACAACAACGAGATCGCCGAGCGCATCTTCCTCAGCGTCTCAACGGTCAAGTTCCATGTCAGTGCCATTTTGTCCAAGCTGGGCGTGACCAACCGGATTGAGGCCGTGGCGCTGGCGGTGCAGCACGGTCTGGGCAACAAGTCAAAACCCGGCTAACCCACGGCATTACCCGACGATAGTGACCCCGATCAGCCGGCCCACCCCATAGGTGATGGCCGCGGCCGCGAGACCAAACAACACCTGGCGGGTGCTGGAGAAGAGCACGCTTCGGCCGGTAAACAGGGTGATGGCCGCGCCGATCACGATCAGGCCCACTGCGCTCAACACCGCGCTGACCGCAATGGCGGTGAAGCCGCTCAGGAACACAAACGGCAACACGGGAATGATGGCGCCGATGGCAAACAGCACAAACGACGTGATGGCGGCTTCCCAGGCCGAGCCGCCCAACGATTGTGGATCGAGACCCAACTCCTCACGCGCCAATGTGTCGATGGCGCTGCCCTCCGTTCGCAAAATCTGGGCCGCCACCTCACGGGCGCGAGCCTCATCCAGCCCACGCGCCTGATAGATCAGGGCCAGTTCCTCGGCCTCCTCTTCGGGGTTGCTCTGAATCTCGACCCGCTCAATATTGATCTGGCGCTCGGTCAGCTCGCGCGAGCTTTGCACCGACAGCCATTCCCCCAAGGCCATGGAACACGCGCCGGCCAACAGACCGGCCAGCCCTGTAATCAGAATGGCCGATGACGACATGGCCGCCCCGGCCACACCCATCACCAGGCTGAGATTGGACACCAGACCGTCGTTGGCGCCCAACACCGCGGCGCGCAAGGCATTGCCACCGGCGCTGCGATGCCGGCCTTCGAGCTGGGCCAACGCACCGCCTTCGAGGCCGCGCGAATTCTGGGTGAGATGTTGCAACATGCGCGCGTGCGATCGCTCATCGGCCGCTGTCTCACTTTGACCCGACCGCGCATAGTCGTGCGTGGCAAGTTGCTCCAGCGTCGAAATACTGGGCAACACCACGCTCACGCCCAGACGCCGGGCCAGCCAGCCCAATGTGCGCGTGCGAAACGATGGCTTGAACACCGGCACCGTCACGCCAGCGGCGCGAAGCTGGCCTAGCAATGTATCCGCATGGCGCTGCTCCACCTGAGCCATACGCCGGTAGATCTCGGCCAGCTTGGGATCCTTCTCTGCCTGGGCGATCTGCTCATACAGCGCAACGCCGTCGCGTTCATCCTGCAAGCGTATAAGGGCTTCGCCGTTGGACACGATATTGGGGTGATCCATACCCACACTGTAGTGCAAACGCCTCACCGCGCTACCAGGTTGCAAGATGAAGTGCAAATGGCCACCTGACCAGTGCAACATTGCGCGACGGATGAGTTTATTTGAGACCTGGTTGAGATAGGTTGAACATGTCACATTGAAATAGAGCTAGACAGAAATGGAGCACACCATGTTCAAGAAAATTCTCGTTCCTCTGGATGGGTCCAGCATGGCCGAGGCAGCCCTGCCACTGGCTCGCAACCTGGCAGAGTGCTACGGGGCAGAGATGGTCCTGTTGCACATCAACACACCGTTGCCGATGCAGTATTACGCACCCGAAATCATGGAAGCGGTGACAGAGATGGAACAGTCCACCCGGGTGGAGTCCAACACCTACATTCATCACACCGTGGCCAATCTGATGGATCGCGGCATTAAGGCTCACGCGGTGTTAAAGGATGAGAACACAGCCGCCGACGCCATCCTGGACTATGCCGAGCACAACGGCGTCGACCTCATCGCCATGTCCACCCATGGCCGCAGCGGCCTGGGTCGCTGGCTGTTGGGCAGCGTCTCCGACAAGGTCATCCACGGAGCCAAAGTGCCCGTGTTGCTGGTGCGGCCGGATGAATCCAAATAACGCAACTTCACACCAATAACTGAATCCAAATGAATGCCATTGGTTCCACACCCAAAATCATGAATAAAGAACAGATCGAACTCCTTCAGGACATGTTCGCCAAGGTTGAGCCCCGGGCACAAGAGGCCGGCGACTTGTTTTATGGGCGGTTGTTTCAGATGGATCCTTCGCTGCGGCCACTGTTCACCGGCGATTTAAAAGTGCAGGCCCGCATGCTGATCACGGCGATTGGCCTGGCCATTCAGGGTCTGGATCACCCGGCGGTCGTGCAACTCCAGATTGCGGCCATTGGTCAGCGGCACATCAACTATGGCGCCATGCCGACCGACTTCAACACCTTTGGCGCTGCGTTGTTGTGGGCGATGGAGCAAACCCTGGGCGAAGAATTTACCGACCCGGTCAAAGAAGCCTGGGCCGAGGCATTCCAATTAATTGTGAAAGGTATGAAGTCTGCGACAGCCTAGTGGTCTGTCCAAGCAAAAACTTTAAGTTGCCCCAAGGGCGAATCTGAGTCTTGATAGAAATGATTCACCTAAGCCGTCATTCCCGCGGAGGCGGGAATCCAGGCGTAACGGGTGCATTTCTTGAAAGGGGCGTGCCGTATCATCTGTGAGGCGTCGTCTGCGACACCCTGTCGTAGGGGCGAAGCATTCGGCGGACGCTGCATCCCTACCCCGATCATTCACCCGAATGCTTCGCCCGTGCTGGCGCGTTTCTAGTCCGTTAGCCGAGGGTGAAGCATTCGTGAACGAGTTGCGGTTTGTCATCTCACCATCTCGAATGCTTCGCCCCTACCCTTGGCTACCGCCCCTTTTCAGAAATGCACCCGGCGTAACCCCGTTGTGACCGTGGTTGGAACTTCTGGATTCCCGCCTCCGCGGGAATGACGTGGCTACGTAAAGCCTTTGCCTTGACAGACTACTAGCACCCTGCCCAAGTCCGAAGGGGTGAAGCCGCGCCGCAACATTGCGGCGCGGCTTCGTTTTGTTTCCGTATCCCAACCCGGCCGCCATCACCGCCCTGTGGAGTCACTGGCGCACAGGTTTCCGGTCATCACCGTGTTCAACGGCCAGAAAATTCAATCTAATGCTGAACTGGTCAGGTGACCTATCAAAGGCTACATGGGCTGGTTGATGCGCGAAATGAGCCGGACCTGCATCATCTTATTCAAATCTCCCACGGCAACCCCGCCCTGAGTGGGATGAGCTCGATGACCTCTAGCGGTGCATTTTAAGGAGCGCATTCGATGAAGAAACTTTTGATCCTGGGTGCTGGCACGGCCGGCACGATGGTGGCCAACAAGTTGGATCGGCTCTTGCATGCAGATAGCGACGATTGGCAGATCACGCTGATTGATCAACATCCAATTCATTACTACCAGCCTGGTTTTTTGTTTATCCCCTTTGGCATCTATGACAAAGATGATGTCATCAAGCCCAAGCGGGACTTTATCCCGGCCGGCGTCGAGTTCATAGAAGCGACCATTGAGCAGATTGAGCCCGAGCACAACCGGGTGCACCTCGGCAACGGCCAGGCCTTGGCCTACGACTTCCTCATCATCGCCACAGGTGCCGATATTCACCCCGAACAAACGCCGGGATTAGGCGAGCATGCGTGGGGCCACTCCATCCACACCTTCTATTCCCTGGAGGGCTCAATGGCACTGTTCGAGACCTTGCGCACCTGGAAGGGCGGAAGGCTGGTGCTCAATGTGGTCGAGAATCCGATCAAATGCCCGGTGGCGCCGCTTGAATTTTTGATGATGGCCGACGCATTTTTTTGCGAGAAGGGCATGCGCGACCGGGTGGAGCTGGTGTATGCCACGCCACTGCCGGGTGCATTTACCAAGCCAGTGGCCGCACACATGCTGAACCATTTGCTGGCCGAGAAAAATATCAAGGTTGAGCCCGAGTTCATGACCGAACGGGTGGAGCCCGATGCCAAAAAACTGGTCTCGTATGACGAGCGCGAGATCGGCTATGACCTGCTGGTCAGTGTGCCACTCAATATGGGCGCGGCGGTCATTGGCAGCTCGGGGTTGGGTGATGAGTTGAACTATGTGCCGGTGGACCAGTACACGTTCGTATCGGGCAAATACCCCAATATTTTTGCCCTCGGAGATGCAGCCGCGATTCCAGCTTCAAAAGCAGGGTCGGTCGCGCACTTCGCCGTGGATACGTTTGGTGAGAATTTTGTTGGCTACATCCACGGGCAGGAATTGAAGCCGTTGTTTGACGGCCATGCCAATTGCTTCATCGAATCGGGTTTTGGCAAAGGGCTGCTGATCGACTTCAACTACACCACCGAACCGCTGCCGGGACGCTACCCGCTACCCGGCCTGGGCCCCTTCACCCTGCTCGAAGAATCCAAAGCCAACCATTGGGGCAAGATGATGTTTAAGTGGATGTACTGGAATATTTTGCTGAAAGCCAGGGAACTGCCATTGCCGGCCCAGATGAGCATGGCTGGCAAGCAACTGGCAGGCAAGTGAGTGAGGAGATCTACATGACTACGCTACAAACACAAACGACGCTGACGCGCGAGATTGCCGGCCGCACGGTGCAGGTGAATGAAGAGGGTTACATGACCCAGGCCAATGAATGGAGCCGCGAGATTGCCGGTGCCATTGCCCACGATGAAGGCCTGCTTGATCTGACGCCGGCTCACTGGAAAGTCATCGAGTTTTGCCGGCAGACTGCCAATGGCGGTAAATCGCCAACGCTGCGCCAGATCACGGGCGGCACCGGCATCACCACCAAGGAAATGTTTGCCCTGTTCCCCAAAGGCCCGGCCAAGAAAGTGGCGCGTATCGCCGGTTTGGGCAAGCCCGAAGGCTGTGTGTAATTCACCCATCAGGAGCGATGACATGATTGAACAAACTCGCAAAGTGGCTTTTATTTGCTCGAAAGGCGATCTGGACATGGCCTACCCGGCCCTGGTGATGGGCTGGGCAGCGCTGGGCAACGGCATCGACGTCACCCTCTTCTTCACGTTTTGGGGCATGGATATGATCCGCAAGACGCGGCAGGAACACCTGCAAATCGCGCCGGTCGGCAACACCAGCATGAAGATGAGCATGATGGGAGTTCATGCCGATAACGCAGGCATTCCCAATATTCTTGGAATTTTGCCGGGCATGACCGCGTTCGCGACCAAGCTCATGAAAGACAAGATGCACACATTGGGTGTGCCCCCCATCGGTGAATATTTGCAGATGCTGGTGGATGGCGGAGCCAAACTGTATGCCTGCAAGATGTCGGTGGACATGATGGGCCTGAAAAAAGAAGATTTCGTCGAAGGCGTGATCGACATTGTCACCGCCGCCGACTTCATGGACATGACCGAAGGCGCGCAAATCATGTTCATCTAACCTCAATCTCTTCTGGACGGTTTGAATTGAGCCAGGCGGCCAGGGTATTGACACATGATCCGTAGTAAACAGGTGATGCAGAAGGCTGATTGAGCAACCTACGAGAACCGGGATAGGTTGGTAACTTGAAGGAACTCCGTGGTGTTGTCGGGGCATGGGCGCGGCACAGCCTACAACAGTCAGCCGGAAACGCCGGAGTAGACAGATGAAATAGGGCGGCTACAGCGTCGTGGTTTGCAAGCGGCGATGACTGGGTCGGGACATCTCAGCCGTGATGATGTCGGCCCACCGATGCCGAGGTGCATCGTGATCTGTCGCTCCGGCGGTTTACTGTTGGGTTACTAACGCCAGACTTCATTTCAGAGATATCAGGAGCAGATACCATGACTGAGCAAAATGTAAGAACCGAGGAATACGTTGTCAGCGGCGACAAAGTGGTGGCCACGGTCAAAGAGCTGCTTCACGAGAGCAATATTCGCCGGATCAGCCTACAGGATGAGCAAGGCAAAACCCTGATCGAAATCCCGCTCACCCTGGGCGTCATTGGGGTGCTGTTGATCCCTACCTGGGCGGCCGTGGGTGCCATTGCGGCGCTGGTCGCTCATCTCAGAATCGTGGTCGAAAAAGTGAAGGTGGACAACACCCCTTCACAAGCGGCGTCAGTTGCAACCCTGCCCTCAGAAACCACGGCCAACGGCACCCCAGCCGAATAACGACTATCTATATGACCAGTGGCGACTGCGCTTCATGGCCGTTCTCGCACCGCCACGGACGCGCATAGACTCATAAATGCCGAAGCGATTGGCATGTCCGGTTTACCAATCCATTTCCTGATACGGCCACGCGGATTTCACTTCTGTGGGCACGCGGGCCAATGCCGGAGATGATGAGTGCCTAGTGCGATTGCGGGAGGACGTCATGACCACTCGAACACGCCTGGATTTATTTAAGCGTTATCGCAACGAATACGTTGCACCCAAGCAGCCGCGCCTGATTCAAATTGAGCCGGCTCACTATCTCACGCTCAACGCTTGCGGCGCCGAGGATGGATCTGAAATTCTGGAACTGAATGCGCAGGAGCAGGCGCTATATATTGTTGCATCCGCGTTGCGACTAGTGACAGCACTATCGCACCAGCGCGAATTTATTTTTTGCAAACTCGAATGGCTGCTGGATCGCGATCCACGTGAATCTGTAAGCACCGACGTACGGCTGTGCAAACTGATGATGCGCGTTCCCGGCTTTGTCACACCCGATGACATGGAATGCGCCAGGGCCTCACTCTTAGAGAAAGGTTGGGATATCAGCATTGTCCGCTGGATCCAGCGAGCACAACTGGAGCGAATTTCAGAAGGATTGTGTGTACAGATGCGGCACACCGGCCCCAACGATGCCTGTCTGCAAGCAAAGACGCTGGCCGAGCTGCATCGCTTTGCCCAAGCCCAGGGCTTTGAAGCCGCCGGCCCACTTCACGCAGTCTATCTCTCCAGCTCCCGCCACGTGCCGCCCGAACATCTGCGCAGCGTGTTGCGTTTGCCAGTGCGCAGAGCTTGTCAGGCTGAATTTGTGCCGGCTTGAGACACGCTCACGCCGCAAAAGCGTGATCCAAAGGATCATGTGTTTTCAACATGAAGACACGAAAAATGCACGAAGACCATCAGGCACTTTCAAAAGTTGCGCCTGGTGGTCTTTGTGTTCGTTGTTGCGTCTTCGTGTTAAGAATTCCGAATGATTAGCTGACGTTACGCATGATGACGAAATCTCACGCAAAGGCGCAAAGCCGCTAAGTTCAATTCTTAGCGGCTTTGCGCCTTTGCGTGAGATGACTGCGTAAACATCAGCGATTAATTCGTCTCAGACATATGAGTGAGTTCGAGCGCGATCTTGCCGGCCCAGGCTCGAATCGCGTCCCAATCCCGGTAATCGCCGGTCTGGACATTCATGGCTTTGACGATGAGCTTCTCCGTAAAGTGTAATTTTGTCATGTCAATCTCGCCGTGAAAGAAGGCGATGTCGTGGGGTTTGATGTGGTTGGCCAGCGGCTGCAGTGCTTCAGGAAATCGCCATCCATGCATGGTGGTTGCGGCATCTTCCTCGCCGGTGGGGCCGCTGGAGAACAACCAGACCTGACGCGAACCCAGCGCGGCCTCGTGTGCGCTCAGAAAGTGGGCGGCATCCTTTTGCCAGGACCCGGCATACACGGCGCTACCCAGCACCACGGCCTCATACGGGGTCAAATCATCCACCCGATCAGCAAGCTCTAACTTGACATTCAAGTGGGCGTCCGAAAGGACGTTGGCAATGCAATTGGCGATCTCGGCGGTGGCGCCGTGCTTGGTGGCATATGCGACGAGCACGTGTGTGTTCATGTTGTTCATCCTTTGCTGATGAGAGGGATCAGGTCCAAGCTTCTTAAACACAGCCTATGAGCAATCGGCTCAATCCGTAACGCGCCACAGTGCGAAATGTGACTAGTCAGTTGGATAGTGATCCATTGAACATGCATCACAACAAACAACTTATGACTTTATCGACCCGGAGCTCACAAACCCTTCGCCCGAATGGTTTCGCTGACATCGACGTTAAAAACAATAGACATACCATCATCCATCCAGCGGGCCGCGCCGCTGGTCATCCAGCCAAGCAAATTCAATCACCTGCCCGTGTCGCATCGCCTGGCCATGGCTTACAACGATTGAGATTTAAAAGCAAACCCACATGTTTAAAACCATTTTGATTCCCCTGGACGGCTCGAAGCTGGCCGAAGCAGCCCTACCCGCAGCCGTAGCCATCGCCAAAAACGCCCATGCAGAGGGAAAGCTGGTGTTGATGCGAGTTGCGCCTGACCTATGGCTGGATGATGCGGTGACGCCGGACCAGTTGGAGGAGTTTCAAGCCAAGGTCTGGCACGACTGCCAGAAGTATCTGGACAAGGTTGCCGGGAATTTGCGCAAAGACGATCTCGATGTCGTGACCCGGGTGGCTTCAGGAGACCCGGCCGATCAGATTCTGGCGGTGGCCCAAACGGCGCATGCTCATTTGATTGCCATGGCCACGCATGGGCGCAGCGGCCTGCCCCGTTTGATGTTGGGCAGTGTGGCCGACAAGGTGGTTCATCGGGCCACCATGCCAGTGCTATTAATCCACCCGGATGGAATCACCGGGGCAGAGGCGTAAAAAGACTTCGCGGGTTCATCGCCAGTCTGTTGGCGCAAACCCGCGAGGTCTTTTTATTCCCAGCTATTCAAGCTCTTGATGTAGCCGGCCCGCTCGGCCGCCTCTGGCAAATTTACATCCATCTGACTCATGCAGCCTTGCAACACGCTCAAATTCTCGTAGCCGCGTTTGTCGAGCCAGCGGTTCACATTGCGTAGCACGGTTTTGATGTGCTCGGGCCCATGTTGCAGCAGGGCCGAGGCCATCATCGTCACCTTCGCACCAGCCATCAACCCCTTCAACACATCTTCATGGGTATGAACGCCAGTGGAGATGGCCAGATCGGCGCGAATGCGTTTGTAGAGGATGGAAGTCCAACTCAGCGGCAACCGCAACTCATCCGAGGTGCTCAGCGACACCCGCGGCATCAGTTGCATCGTCTCCAGATTAATATCGGGTTGATAGAAGCGATTGAACAGCACCAGGCCATTCGCGCCGTGCTCGGCCAGGTTGCGCGCCACATCACCCGGCGAGCTAAGATAGGGCGTGAGTTTCATCACGATGGGAAGCTGCACACTGCGTTTGGCCTCGACCAACACATCCACCAGCCGTTGCTCCACCTGTGCGCCGGTCACGCGGGTCTTGGCCGGCACGTAATACACATTGAGCTCCAGCGCATCGGCCCCAGCCTGCTCAATCGCGCGGGCATATGCCACCCAATCACCCGCCGACGTGACATTGAGGCTGCCGATGATGGGGATATCGACTGCGGCCTTGGCCGCGCGAATCTGCTCCACATACTGCTCGGGCTGCACCGCATAATCATTGGGGTTGGGGAAGGTGCGGGCGATCTCGGCATAGTCCTCTGGATCTGGCTGGGCGACATATTTTTCAACCAGCTTGAGCTGCTGCCCCATTTGCTCTTCAAACAGCGAATACATGACGACGGCGGCGGCACCGGCATCCTCCAACGCCTTGATGCCATCCAGCGTATGCGACAACGGCGAGGCCGATGCCACAATTGGATGCGCCAGGGTCAATCCCAGATATTGGGTTGTCAGGTTCATACCACCTCTCCTTCAGACAACTCGGGCCGTATGAGTAATAAGGGCACCTTGGCCGAGTGCGCGACCTTGTCGGCAATGCTGCCGAGCAGCCAACGACTCATGCCACTTCGCCCATGCGTGGATAGCGCAATCAGGTCTACTCCTTTATCTTCAGCATAGCTCAGGATGACATTGGCCACGTCCACCGCGTCGATCACTTCTGCATGCGTGTGAATGCCCAGATCATTCAGCGTCATTGCCATGCGATGCACATACGCATTGGCCTCGGCGCGCAACTCGCGCACCACCGGCTCCAACAAGGCCACGCCCTGTGGATACAAGGCCGGTCGCAAGGGTTCGGTGATCTGGATGATAAAAACCTCGGCCGAATACGTCTGAGCCAGCGCCCGCACGTGCGGCAGTGTCGCCTCGGACATCTTCGACCCATCCAGCGGCACGAGGATCTTTTTGAACATGCTTCAAATGATATCGGCGCCACGGCAAAGTGGACTATCCACATGACCAGCTTTAGCCTCATCGCGTGCAGGAGGTTGGTGATCATTCACACACTTAATCTTGGGCCAGAGGTGATGTCTCATGTTTAGTAAAATCTTGATTCCGCTGGATGGTTCAGAGCTGGCCGAGGCCATTCTTCCCGAAGCCGAAACACTGGCAAAGGACTTCGGTGCCGAGGTGATTCTCTTGCGCGCCCACGCGCTGCACTCGGCTCCCTATCTGGGCGAAAGCCCGTATGCCATGGCCGAAATCACACGCTTCGAGATGGAGGCCGACCGCAACTATTTGGACGGCATCGCAGACCGACTGCGCGCACGGGGTCTGGTGGTCAAGACGATCCAAAACCAGGGGCGTGCCGCCGATGTGATTTTGGATACGGCGGAGGCCGTCAAAGCCGACCTGATTGCCATGACCACCCACGGCCGCAGTGGCGTGGGGCGCTGGTTGATGGGGAGCGTGGCCGATGCGGTGATTCACGCTGCCAAAGTGCCGGTGCTGCTCTCGCGCGGCCTCGTCCGCGAATCCGCCCAACCTGAGAAAGTGTCTCAACCTCAACCGGCCCCCCTAATTCCGCCGGTGACCCTGGGCCTGGCGCTAAATGTGCTGAATAGAGCGCAATAACAGACACGGTCATGGCCGGTTTTTTTCTACACATCCAGGGCCATGCGACATCAAGACCGCACCCGGCCGGTCTGATTGCGGGATTGTCAATGGTCAGGTGGCTAGATCACACTGACATGATGACCCATGACTATGACATGCCCGCTCCCTAGAATCTCAAAGCATTAATCAGTAGACGTTATCGGGAATAAGTTATTCCCGATAACGTCTGGTCTCAAACATCCATAAAAAGCGCGTTCACATCAAAATCGCAGTCTCGAAACTCGTCAATTCATGGGCCCGAGCGGTCTGCCAGATTTGAGCAGGCTGCTCTGGTATTAACTGGATAGCGAGGAGAGGCGACGGCACAGACCAATGACGCAACTTCATGATGAAACAGCGACTCAGTCATCCTCTGCTACTGGCTCTGATCTGCGCCCTGATTGGCATTCTGTTGGGCACAGGTGGCTACACATTCATCTATGCCAGGGGCTATGCCTATCTCTCCAACGATCCTGCGGCGTGTGTGAACTGCCACATCATGCGCCCGGAGTTTGATGGCTGGCAGAAAGCAAGCCATCACACCGTAGCCACCTGCAACGATTGCCATGTGCCGCATGCGCTGATCCCCAAATATTTAACCAAGATGGAGAACGGCTACAACCATTCGCGCGCGTTCACCTTCCAGGATTTTCATGAACCCATCGAAATGCGCCCGCAAAGCAAAGCCATTGTGCTGGAGAACTGCGTGGAATGCCACAAGGAAATGGTGAGCTCAATCACCGCCTCGGCCGCCAGCGTCACGCACGATGTCCACGCGGAACAGGTGGACTGTATCGCCTGTCATCGGGGCGTCGGCCATGGCACCACTGACTAGTGTCCAACACCCGGCTCTTTTTACTTCCAAACACAGCGGTCAGGCTACAGACCCACAATCGTGGATTCATAGGAAAAGCACATGCGACCCAAAATTGATTTCAAGTCGATCCCCACCGGCGCCTACATTGTCATGGCAACGGCCCTGGCATTGCTCACCGTAGGCACACTCCTGTTGCTCCAGAATATCAACGAGCGGCAGCGGGAGGCGCAACAAGATGCCTTTCGCGTGGTGCCGCTCAGCGAGGACGTCGATGACCCGGCCGTGTGGGGTCAGAACTACCCATATCAATATGACGGCTACAAACGCACGGTGGATATTCAACGCACGCGTTACGGTGGAAGCGAAGCCATCCAAAAGCTGGATGACGACACGCGCTGGCGCACCGTCTTTAACGGCTATGCGTTTGGCGTGGACTATCGCGAGGAGCGCGGCCATGCCTACATGCTGGTCGACCAGCGCGAGACCGAGCGTGTCACCCAGTTCAAACAACCCGGCGCATGTCTGCACTGTCATGGATCGGTGATCCCGGCCTATTACGACAAAGGTGTGGAAGCCGGGGTTCCCAATGACAAGGCGCATCGCCCCGAGGCTATTCAAAAGGGATTTGAGATCGTCAACAGCATGCCCTACAGTGTGGCAACACAGCTGGTCGATCACCCCATCACCTGCAACGATTGTCACAACCCGGAAAATATGCAACTGCGTGTGACACGGCCCGGCTTCCTCAACGGCATCAAGGTGCTGGCGCAATCCAGCGATGCTGTGCCGCATCTGCCCAGCATCGAACGCTGGCGCGCGGATGGAAAGAAAGGTGACTATGATCCCAATGCCATGGCCTCGCGGCAGGAAATGCGCTCCTTCGTGTGCGGCCAGTGCCATGTGGAGTATTACTTCAAAGGCCCGGAGAAGCTGCTGACCTACCCGTGGCAAAACGGCCTCAAAATGGAGCAGATTGAAGCCTACTATGACACCGTAGGCTGGAAGGACTGGACTCACAAAGACAGCAACGCCAATGTGCTCAAGGCGCAGCACCCCGAGTTTGAGATGTGGAGCCAGGGTGTGCATGCCCGCAGCGGCGTCGCCTGTGCCGACTGTCACATGCCGTATCAGCGCGTCGGCTCTGTCAAAGTCAGCGACCATCAAGTGCGCAGTCCCATGCTCAATGTCAACAATGCCTGCCAGACCTGTCACAAGTTCAGCGAGGGCGAAATGCAGGCGCGAGTGCTGGTCATTCAAGATCGCACCCAGGCACTGATGAGTCGGGCTGAGGAGGCCGTTGTCGCGCTCATCGGCGATATTCAAAAAGCACAGGTGGCGAACGTGTCTGCCGAGCAGATCGTCAAAGCACAGGATTTTCAGCGCAAGGCGCAATGGCGGCTCGACTTCGTCGCCGCGGAGAACTCGATGGGCTTTCATGCGCCCCAGGAAGCGGCGCGCATTCTGGCCGAATCCATTGATTACGCGCGACAGGGTCAGCTTGCCCTGACGGCACCTTCAGTCGTGGCGATTACACCATGAGCCATCAGTAAACGCTTTGGAAAACGCTTGGGGAAGCGCCTTAGAAAACGCTTTCCCATTGCCCAAATCAAAACCGCCGGCCTCTGAATATTCAGAGGCCGGCGGTTTTGATTTGGGC
>JBBQST010000017.1:0-21998 GCA_038213625.1 Thermoflexales bacterium | reverse complement strand
TGCCGGACTTCACGGTAAGACTGCATCACCTCGCGGTGCAGTCGAATGCCCGAAATAAAGGTCTCGCGCATCGACGAATTGAGCTTGCCGGCCTGGACTTGCAGTGCGTCGTAGGCGGCATGCAGATGGGCCACGTCGTCGCACACCTCGTGTGTGACCGCATACAGGCGCACCTGATGGAGCTGTCCATCGCCCGATTGCATATAGTGCGTTACTTCGGCCAGTGCATCGCGGGCCGTCTGTGTCTGGCCGGAGCGATGGGCCGCCAGGATGAACAGCAAAACCGGCTCCAGCTCAGCGTGTTTGCGCTGCTGCCAGATTCGATGCGCGCGTTTCAGGGTGTGTAGCGCGGCCTGTGGCTGTTGCTGCTCCAGTTGCCAACGGCCACGGGCTTGTAAGCCGATCAGGGCATAGCGTGAGTCGGCCGTCACTTGCAACCAGGTATCAATGGACTTGAGCACGTTATCGGCCGCATCGAAGTTGCCGGCCAGCGTTTGCGCATCGGCCCAGATGGCTTGCACCCAGTGCCAGACATCCGACTGTGAAGACACGCCGATGGCGCGCCCCAGGGCCAGCAACTGCTCGGCCGCATTCAACGCGTCGGCATATTGGCCCATGCTGATGTGCAGGTGAGCCAGGCTGGCCAATGCTTCGGCCGCCCGCCACATATTGTTCAGCTCGATTTGCTCTTGAACCGCCTGATTCAACGATCCCTGAGCCTCGTTCCAGTTGAGCAAATACCAATCAGCACACCCCAGCGCATGCAACGCCGCCGCCCGCGCTGCACGGGCCGAAGTCACCGACACCTGCGATTCGCTCAGCGACAGCGCCTGGGCGGCGGTGTCGCGTGCAGCGCGGCAGTGGCCGTCCAGCCGTTGAGCGAGAGAGAGATTGCACAGCACCGACACCAGCAATGAGGTGTCATTGACGGATTGAGCGTAATGCGCGGCGTGATTGAGCAACGGCAGCGCGCGATCGACCTGGCGCAACAGGCCGGCCAGATGCATGCCCAGAATATTGCCGATGCGGGCTTCGACATCGTGCCGGCGGGTGGTTTTGGCCAGCGCAAGCGCCCGTTCGCCGGCCTGGCGGGTGCCTTCGGGGTCGGAGGCAAATAGCGACAGCGTCATGCGCGCCTCATACGCGGTGATGAGCGAGAGCCGTTCGCCCAGAGATTGGGCCAATTCCTCCAGCTTTTCGATGTCGGCGCGCCATTCATCCAGCCGGAGCTGCATGCCATACACCAGTTGACGGCGACACAATAACTTGACTTGCTCAAAACGGGCCTGTTGCGGGCTAAGGTGATGGAGCAGGCGAAAGGCGTGGGCGTAATGCTGCAATGCCGAAGCATGGGCATCGGCACTTTCGGCGCGGTTGCCGGCGGAGCGATAGGCCCGGACCGCATCCTGCCATTGGCTGGCTTGCTCCAGGTGTAAGGCTAGCAAACTCGGCTCGGCCTGCTGGTTGCGCAACACCGACGCCGCGCGCTGATGCAGCTCGCGCTGCTGCGCCTGGGGAATGCCATCGTAGACCTGTTCGCGCAGCATGTCGTGGCGGAAGGCATAGCCGTGTGGCGTTTCGTGGATGTGCCGGGCGGTTACCAGCTCCGGCACCGCCTTCATCACCGCATCGGGCGCAACCATGGCCTGCCAGGTGACGTGATCAAACTCGCGGCCCAGGACAGCAGCGCATTCCAATGCGCGCCGGGCAGGCAGGGTCAGCCGCTCCAGCTTGACCGCAACCTGTTTTGGAAAGGTGGCGTTAGGCTGGCCCTCCACCAGACCTTCAATAAACAGGGGGTTGCCGTGCGTTTGCTGGTATAGATGGATCGCCTCGGCCGCGCTCACGGGTTTGCCCAGCGATGAGGCCAGCTCGACACATTCCTCGGGCGCGAGGCCGGTTAATCGAACCAGGGTGGGATTGAGCGCCTCATCCAATGCTTGAAGCGCGTTCCAGGCAGTGGAATTGGCCCGCACCTCATCATCGCGATAGCTGAGGATGACGGATAGAGATTGCGCCGACAGCGCTGGGGCCAGCATGCGAATGGCCTCCCAAAATCCGGCATCGGCCCATTGCACATCATCCAGAATGAGCAGCAGTGGCATTTGCGCCGCCAACGCTGCCAACAATTGCTGGATGGCGTCGGTGGGTGCCACCAGACGCAGGTTGGGCTCGGCATTGATCGAGGATTTAACCTCATGGGCGGCGTGCAGGGCTGGCACGAAGTGGCTGAGAATGTCCAGGACCGTCGATGGCAATGTCGCTCGAATGGCGTTGAGACGCGACGGCGTGAGGAGCTGTTGCAGGGCGTGATTGAGCGGCGCGTAGAGCTGGCCGGTGCTGTGTTGTTGGGCCTGCCCCCACACCACATTCATGCCCCGCCAGTCTGCGCCCTGGGCCACGCTGTCCAACAGACGGCTTTTGCCAATGCCGGATTCGCCCTCCAGCAACACCAATTGCCCTTGTGTTTTTAGCGCGCCCAGCGCGGCTTGCAACAGGCGAGTTCGTTCAGTCCGCCGCCCCACAAAGGGACGTGGGTCGAGATCATCCTCGTCCAGGCCTGCCTGTGATTCTGCCCGAATTTGAAGTGCAAGCCGGCGCGTATCCATATCGGGCTCATTGCCGAACTCGGCTTGCATGAATTTAGACAGGTACTCGAAGTGTTTCAGGGCGACCGCATAGTGGTGCAGCCGGGCTGCCAGCCGCATGAGGGCCCGGTGCGCCTCTTCATTGAACTCATCGGCCGCAATCCATTGGCGGGCCAGATCGAGGGCTTCGGGCAATTGTTCGGCGCGGGTGAGGGCCGAGCAGGCCTGGGCCAGAACCGTTTTGTGGGTTTCGACCAGCGTGGCCCGGGTGGCCAAAGCCCACTCAGGCTCCCATTCCAGCAACAGATCGCCGCGATAGCGCTGGATGGCGCGTTGCCAATCTGCGGGCTGGGCCGATTTGGCTTCGCGACGAAAGAGATGGGCATCAACCACGACGCAGTTGGGGGCCAGGCCGAGCTGATCGGGGGTGACCAGAATCAGGTCGGCACTGCCTGCCTGCACTTTGCGCGACCGGCGAATGGCTGTGGTTTGGGTGCTCTGGCTGGGTGGGGCCAGGTTGGGTGACTTCGGTATGGCTTCGACGAGGGCGTTTTGCAGATGATAGATGGCCTGACTGAGCTTTTTGCGACCCTCATCGACCGTGTGGTCGGGGTAGAGCTGGGTTGCCAGATGGTCGCGGGTGATGCGCCGGGGGGCATGCAGGGCGAGGTAGGCCAGCAGCAACGATGCATTGGCGTTGCAGTGGATGGACTGGCTGATGGCGGGCTCGGACTCGGATGCCGCAATATGGGCCGTGACCTCGAAGGGGCCAAGCAGATTGACCTCCAGCCACACTAAAGGTGTAGAAGATGTAGGTCGTGTGGGGGGTGTGCCGCTGGCGGGCTCTGGAATAACTTGCATGGAACCCCAATTTGGAGCAGCCTTTTCAAGGCAAATACAACGCAAACCGAATTAAACCCGAGCCATTTCCATCATGATGAACGTGTAGCCGGTCCGTGTCTGTATTTCGGCGCACTCTGCTCACATTTAGCCAATTTTCGAGCGTAATTGGATTGCATCGTGCGATTTTGCGTTTACACTGAGCGTCGAAATATTATCAGTGCAATATCAGTTCAACGTCAATGAACCCCGCATGAATCTTGTTTCAATACAGGCACGATACAGGCACTTATAAAGGTGCCTATGTAGAAGACATCTTTCGGGATTCGCGTTGAACGGAAATGCAACTGCATTATTTCACTGGCAAATCAATAGATTTGTGGTTTATTGTCCGATGTCCAAAGTTGTTGTGCAGGACAAAACCCAACTCAACGACTATCACCCAAACGGCAACGTGTGGCAGTTCAAAACCTACACGCAGCTATACAAAAAGGAGCAATGTGAAACACAAATTTATCATTTCTAGCGTTGTTGCCCTCGCAATATCATTCGCCGGCCCATTGACCCCCACGCTGGCCCAAGACGACCCGCCGCCCACGTCCACCGCCGTCCCGCGCTCGAAGTGGGTGACCCAACCCATCAAATTTAGCGCGCTGAAGACCTACACCCATGATCCGGCCTGGTTCGAGATCGATGTGCCTTCAAACTGGACCTCTGATGATACGAGCACGGCTGACGAGGCCATTATCACCTTCACCGATCCCACCAAAAACGGCGCAGTGTTTGTGGATGTGTTCGCCAACACAGATGAGCTGAGCAAGGCCGACATGGTTGAAAAGCTGGACACCTTTGTCAATGCCAGCTTCCGCAAGCTCACCAAGTTCAAGGCCACTGATGCGTCGGAAATGGAAAACCTGAACGGGGCGTCACAGTTCTTCCGCTACAGCACCAAGCTGACCAACGGCAAGACCGTCAACATGTATGGCGATGCCTTCTACGAGCAGTATGACAACACTTTGGTCAGCATTGTGGTGTTGCTATTGCCTGAAGAGCAATACATTACGATCAAAAAGCAGGCCTACAACATTGTGAACAGCTTCAAGGCCGCGCCTGAGAACTATGAGGCGGGCACGCCTACCGACAATCCTGTGGCGGGTGATTTCGCGATTGGCGATCTCAAGGATTTCGAACAGGAAGCCGGCGTATTTAATGTTCGGGTGCCGGCCGATTGGGAAGAAAGTGACAACAGCAGCAGCGACTTCGTGCAGTTGATCTGGCAGGACACCACCGGTAAAGGGTTGGTGATTGCCAGCGCAGCGGCAGCCAAGAAGACCTACAAGCCGGCTGAGTTGCAGGCCGAAGGCGTCAGCTACATCAAGAGCTTTACCAAGAACACCAAGCGCTTCAAGGATGTGAAGATTGGCAAAAAGTCGGTGGTGGATGGCGCGGCGCTGGTCGCTTTCAGCTACACCTTCATCTTGAATGGGGAAGATGTGCCCATCGTTGGGGTTATTGCGGCCAAGCAGGATCAGAACACGATTGGGTTTTTGCAACTGGCCGTGCCAGAGGAAAACGCCGATAACCTGATCGATGTATCTGAGGAAATCGTAGCCAGCTTCACGATCAACGGCGACGTCTCGTTCTAGTAATCTGACCTGTAACGCGCTCTGGATTCACGAATGTGAGTTGCTAAGAAATGACTATGAGAAATAGAGGTTTCTAAGTGAATTCAAATTTGAGTTTGGAATAAGCCGCGATAAGATTTCTCTGTTTCTGGCTTCTCGCCCTCTCCCCCCGGAGCGAGAGGCCAGAAATTTTTTCCTCTCCACCGATAATATGTTGTGAGAACGACTCTCTTAGCGTAACAGCCACCACAGATTTGCTGACTCGCTAACTTACCTTTTCCGCAATGATCTTCTGAATTAGCAAGGCTAATAGTGCCGAGCGCGGCGCAATGGAGCTGGCTTCGATGTATTCGTTGGGGCCGTGATCGAGGCCGCCCACCGGCCCCAGCCCATCCAACACCGGCACGCCCAACTCGGCCATTTTGTTGGCGTCGGACACACCGCCGGTGGCCGCGTCGTTCACCTCAAACCCCAGCGCTTGCGCCGATTGCTGAACCAGCTCGACCAGATGCGCAATCGGCGGCGTCTTGGCCATGGGCATGAAGCCAAAGCTGCCGGCCAGTTGCACTTGAGTTCCGGGCACCGTGACGGGTTGACGGGCTAGGTGCTGGATGGCGGCTTGAACCTGAAGTGCGCCGGCCATATCCACAGCCCGCACATCCACCTCGACCCAGGCTTCATCCGGCACCACATTGGGCCGCGTGCCGCCCTGAATGACACCAACGTTGACCGTGACGCCGGGCGCGATGCCGTTCAGCGCATGCAACGCTACGATGCGGTGGGCCAGCTCCAGAATGGCATTGGCGCCTTTCTCGGGTTCAACACCGGCGTGGGCGCTTTTGCCAAACACGCGCAGTTGGTAATTGGCCACCCCTTTGCGTGCGCTCACCACATCGCCGTTGGCACGTGCGGCTTCCAGCACCAGCACCGCATCCATCTGTTGGGCGATGGGTGAATACAGCGCCTGCGAAATGGGTGAGCCGACTTCCTCCTCGCTGTTGAAGAAAAACACCAGCTCGGCAAACTCGTCCAAAAATGCGTCACCTGACACCTGTTGCAACGCACGCACGGCATATAACCCCACCAGCAGGCCGCCTTTGATATCGCAGGTGCCGGGGCCGATGATCTTGTCGCCGGCCAGCTTCATCGGACGTTGAGCCGCAATGCCCAACGGATACACCGTGTCGAGGTGGCCGATGAGCATGATGCGTTTCCCATCCGCTTTGCGGCCGGCCAACCGTGCCACCACGCAATCGCCGTAGCGCGGCTGCGGTAAGGTCTCCACCTGCCAACCCCATTCGGTGCAACGCGTCTCGAACCAGCGGGCCATGCCATCGACGCCGGCTTTGTCGTGGGTGCCGCAATCGCAATTGACCAGAGTAGCCAGATCTGCAATAAACGCTGGACGCGACGATTCGAGAAACGCAAGCAACGAGGAATGTGGTTGAGACATGGGGGAATTATCCAGCAGGACGGAGAGGAGGCCGCTGGCTGATGGCGGCTGGCAGTGGGTGACGGAGCTTTGAGCTTTTCTGAAAGCTCAAAGCTCTGTTGCCGCGTTGATCCCTTTTCGATATAACTCAGGGTGAACCGTGTTTAGGGCCTTGAGCTTTCAGAAAAGCTCAAAGCCCAGTCTTGCGTGGTGGTGAAGGATGAGATGCGCGAGCGGAAATGCCTGGTGGATTTTCGTTCAATCACATGCCGTATCAAAATCACGGGCGTTGAGAACGTCGTTGTGATTTGTGATGATTGAAGTATTGACTCAGGAAGAACGTATGAACAGACCCATTGCTGATCGCACTAGCAGAAGTATTGCCCAAGCCATATTGGGCGCGGCCCTTGTTGCCCTCACTGTTTTGCCAGCACCCAGTGTGTCCAATGCCGCAAAGCCAAACTCCTTGGATGCGCCGTTGCCAACGCCCAAAGACATTGCCTGTCAGGGCTGGCAGAGGGACACGGTGAGGGTCAGTTGGACGGACGAGGCCACGGATGAAACGGAGTGGCGGGTGGAGCGCAATGTCAGTAGCGGCGGCTGGTCTGTGGCAGCCACGCTACCCGCCGGTAGCACGTATTGGGACGACACCGGCATTCCCAGCCCCGGCACCGTAAACCGCCAATATCGCGTCAAGTCGTTTCGCAGCGGCGATAGCGCGGAATCGCCGGCCAGCGCGGTGTGCAGCAACCGGCGCATCAACGAATATGGGCCGTTTCGCATTTTTTATGGCCTGCGCGGCACCAGCGACGATTGTCCGCTGATTGGCACCAAAGAGGTCTGCACTGCCAACACCAGTTTTGTGGATATTCAAGGCCAGTCATTGGCCGGCTCGCGGGCCGCGTTTCAGCGCATGGGCTTTGCGGAGGATTCGGGCGTGCCGTATGGCAGTTTGGACAAGATTCCGGTGAACATCGTGTGGTGCGACGGCGGGGGCTGTGCCGGTGGCGGTGGATTGGGCCTCTCGCCTGAGCTGATTGAGACACCCTTTGATGTCGCCACGCGTGCCGGCGATCCGGTGGCCTACATCGTAGCCGAGCACGAGCAGTTCCATTTTCAACAGGGCAAATACAGCGGCTTTAGCGAGCCCGCCGGCGCCTGGGTGACCGAAGGTCAGGCGCGCTCTACACAGGACAAAACGTGTCTGGGTGCCGACCGGCCGACGGCGCTGTGCTTCGACGACATCACCAGCGGCTATGCCGGCTATGTCGGCGAAGTGATGGGCTATCTCGGCAACCCCAACGTTGGCATTCGCACGGCCTCGTATGGCGCCGCGCTGTTTTGGACCTACCTCACCGAGAAATATGGCACCAGCGTGCCGACCGATCAGGTCGAAAACGGCATGAACCTGATGGTGAAGTTTTGGGAGTATTCCAAAGCGCATCCGGGGCTGGATGCGGTCGCGACCTTGAACGGCGCATTGGGCACGCTGGGTCATCCGGCCAGCGCCAACTTCAAGACGATCTACAAGGACTTCATGATCAGCAACGTCGCCAAGGATCTAAGCGGGCCGACGGTGGCGCCGAAATATAAGTATGCCGACGAGGCCCAAACCGGCAGCTACGGGCCGGTGGCCTATGTCATCAGCCAGACGCTGGGCATCAACGAGGCGATTCTCGACACCGACGAGACGGTGAACCCGTGGGGCGGTCGCTACTATCAGGTGAAGCCGGCCCCTGGCGTGAGCGTGATTCCAATCAAAGTGACGCAGGACACGCTGACGCCGTTGTTCTATACCGTGCTCGGTATTCGCGGCAATGATCTGGTCTACGAGCAGCGCTATGAGCAGCGCAATCTCGATGTGAGCCTGTTAAACGATGCCTATGACCGGGTGGTCGTGATCGTGGCCGGCCTCGACAACCTCGGCAATTACCGCATCGCCATCAACGGCGTGCAGCCCCAACTGCGCATCCTCAATCCCACCACGGCCAATCAGGCGCGGGTGGGTGATAAAAATGCGCCGGAGAAATTCCTGGCGCAGGTGGAAGTGGTGGCGGGTGATGGCACACCGCTGGCCGGCGTGACGCTGAACAACTTCAGTTTTCAAATTGGCTCACGCGCCGTGCCCACCTCGAATATCGTGGCCTCGGCCGCGATTCAAGGGCAGCAGTGGTTTGTGATTCAGGCCGTGACGCAGACGACTAATACTGCGTATGACCTGGTCGTGCGCTACAGCACCATCCTGACCGGCACGCAGCCCAACGCCATCAACTATGCGCCGCGCACCGATGCCGACAACGTCATCGTGATCGACCGCTCGGGCAGCATGGCCGATTTCGACAAGATGAATTCGGCCAAGAAAGCGGCCAAGTTGTATGTCGATAGCTGGCGGACGGGCGACAAGATTGCAGTGGAATCTTTCGCCGACGCGACGACGATGAACTTGCAGTTGAAGGACTGGACGACCGACCCACCGCCAGCGCCGATTGGCTCGCGCGAAGAGGCCACGGCCGCCATCGAGAGCCTCGTTGCTGCGGGCGGCACTGCCATTGGTGATGGCATTGTGGCCGGTTGGGACGAACTGAAAGCGCGTGGCAATGCCGCTCACGACTGGGCACTGATCCTGCTGAGCGATGGCATGGAGACCGCCGGCAGCAAGCCTTTCCCCGATGCCGTGCAGGCCATTGTGGACTCCACCGACAAGAAGCCGGTGATTCACACGGTGGCTGTGGGGCCGGATGCTGACCGTATCAAGATGGAGAGCGCGGCCACCCGCACCGGTGGCACTTATCAGTATGTCTCGGCACCGGCCAGCCCCGCTGCCGCCAGTGCCATGTCGGTCATGTCGGCTGATGCAACGTCTTCGGCAGATGCGGCGGCCAATGACGTGTTGATGATGCCGCTCAACCTCGACTCGAAATATCGCTACATCGCGGCCAACGTGCTGGGCCACCAACAATTCTTCAGCCTGTGGGGGCCGGCGGGTGCTTCATTTCCGGTGGGCGCGGGCAACATCCAGGTCATCAATGTTCCGGTGGAGGGCAACGCATCCGAGATGGTGTTGTCGATCAGCTGGTTGCCCGGCGTGTTTGGGGTGCAACTGTCCGATCCAACGGATGCTGTCGTGACGCCGACCCTGCAAATGACTGGCCGGCATACGGTATGGCGCGTGCCGACGCCGACGCAGGGCACCTGGCACATGCAGGTGTTTGGTTTGAACCAGAGCCAGGTTCCGGGCGGCCCGCTACCGCCGTATTACGCGCAGGGTTCGCTCAAGAGCGCGACCACGATGAACGCGTTGATCGACACGCCAGTGGCCGAGCGAGCCATCGGCGCTCCCATTCACATCGTCGCATTGTTGAACGACACCCAACCCATCCTTGGCGCAACCGTGACGGCCAAAGTGACGCGGCCGGTGCCGGACGGCAACGACATCACCATCACGCTATTCGATGACGGCGCGCACGGTGATGGGGCCGCCAACGATGGCATGTATGGGCGCAACTTCTATCACACGGGTTTGGCCGGCTCCTATCAAGTGTTTGTGAAGGCCAGCGGCACCAGCCCGCTCAGCGGTGCGTTCACTCGCGAGGCATTGCTGTCGTTCCATCTGGAAGGCAAGCACGCCGACAGCGACCAGGACCGTGTGCCGGACGAGTGGGAAGGGCATTTCTCGTGCGTCAAAGTAGGCTTGTTTGATTCGGAGGCTGACCCCGACCACGACGGCCTTCCCAACTATCAGGAATACATCGCCGGCACCGACCCGTGCAACCCCGACACCGATGGCGATGGCGAAGCCGATGGCACCGACAAAGAGCCAACCGAGCCCAACGCCGGGCGCATCCGGCCGCCCTGGTCGGTGGCGTGGCCGGGCATCAACAAGGCCTGGTTGAAGTACGTGTTCAACCGCGATTGGCGCAAGGTCGAGATTTACCGCACGATCCAGGTGACGCCGACCGCGAATGTAAAGGAGTTCACGGCCCAGGCTATTAGCGCCGATGCCGAGTACACCTTGATTGGAACGGATGAGCCGCCCACCGGCGTCTTCACCGACACGTCGGTCTTGAACGGCCAGAATGCGTGTTACTACGCCATCGGCACTGACGCAGGAGGTCAGCGGTCGAGCGCACTCTCGCCGACGTGTGTGACACCCAAGGCCGACCCAATTCCGCCGCATGGTGGGGTGCGCATCAACAACGGGGCCAGCGCCACCGGCGCGCGCACGGTCATCTTGAACCTCATCGCATCCGACGCGATTGACCCGCACACGCCCGACGACTTTGGGGCCGACTTCATGATTCCACCGGACACCAGTGTGAGCGGCGTGGCCGAGATGAGAATCAGTCACACCTCGAATATGCAGGGCGCAGTTTGGGAGCCGTATGCGCCGACCAAGGCGTGGACATTGGCTGTGGCCCCCAACGGCCTGGGCGCGGTGTATGTGCAGTATCGCGATCACGCTGGCAATGAATCGCTGGTGTATGCCGCGACGATTCCAGTGTCGGGTTATAAGACGTACCTGCCGGTATTGCAGAAGTAGAGACGCACGACCCTGTCCGAACCGATAGTGTAGGGGCAAAGCAGCGGGCTGATCGCAGATCAAACCAATAGGCTAGTAGTCTGTCAACGCAAAGACTTTAGGTTAGTCCAAGGGCGAACCTGAGACTTGATGGAAACGATTACCCCAAGCCGTCATTCCCGCGGAGGCGGGAATCTAGGCGTCCCAATTACAGTAACGTCGGGGATACGTCTGGATTCCCGCCTGCGCGGGAATGACGTGGATACGTAAAGTCTTTGCATTGACGATCTACTAGTCCGCTGCTTTGCCCCTACATTGCGCACAACGGGCTTTGGAATAGCCATCGAGTCACACCTGCTGGCCAGCTTGACGCGGCCACAAATGTTCAGACAATCCTGTGTATGGCTTTTCGAATTGCTGCAATTTGCACCCAGTATTTCCCGTATTCGCATGCCGATGTCATTGTGACCCGCTGGTTGGAACAGGTGAAGCACGATGTGCGTTTGGGCTTTGTGCCGTGCACTCAGATCGCATCGCTATGGGTGATGCAACACCCTGTTGGTGATGCCGCAAGCGGACTTGCGTTGCGCATGCCGGCCGATTACAACGTGTCGCCCAACCGGGCTGAGCAGGGGTTTCCCCGCTTCGATATTTCTCAGGCGGTGGCGCGCAAATACGGTGTGCCGATCTACAACACGATTCACGAGGCGCTGACCCTGGGCACCGGCGAGCTGGCGGTCGATGCCGTCATCCTTGTCGGTGAGCACGGCGACTTCCCCTCCAACGACTACGGCCAAACGCTCTATCCACGCAAGGAATTGTTCGACGAGATCGTTGGCAGCTTTAAAAAGCTGGGCAAGGTCGTGCCGCTGTTTAGCGACAAGCACCTGTCATGGAATATCGAGTGGGCGCAGGAGATGGTGCGCACGGCCAGGGAAATGCATATTCCGTTCTTCGGCGGCAGCAGCGTGCCGATCAGCGGCACCCTGCACGAGCTCTATCTCGACGGCCAGGCGTTCGACGAAAGCATGGGCCTGTTCTATTCCGGCGACGAAATCTATGGCATTCATAGCATGGAATATCTGCAATCGCTGGTCGAGAAGCGCCAGGGCAGCGAGCGCGGCATCAAAGCCATTCGCACCTACGCTGGAGATGAAGTCTGGGCGGCCATGGAGCGCGGCGAATGGTCGCGCGATTTGTTTGAGGCCACCCTGGCTGCGGCCATTACCGCCAAGCCGGGTGACTACAAAGCCAACTGCGCGGCCAGCAGCGTAGCCAGTGACATTAAACCCGCCGCGATTATTTGCGAGCATATAGACGGCCATAAACAGGTGCACATCAACATGAGCGGCCACATCGAAGAGTTGATTGCGGGGGTGAAGTTGCGCACGGGCGAGTGCCGGGCCAGCACCGCCAACATGGCCGACCTGAGCAATTTCGTCATCAACTTCGGCCATCTGTCTCGCGAGATCCAAAAATTCTTTCTCACCCAACAATCGCCCATTGCCGTGGAGCGCATGCTGTTGACCACCTTGATGGTGGCCTCGTATCTGCACGCGCTCAAGGATCACCCCGGCGAACGCGTTCTGACGCCGCATCTGGAGATCGCATATCAGGCGCTGCCATATCGGCCGGTGCGTGAGAGTGCCGTTTAGGTGGGTGCGCTCAGTTTGGATCTTCCAGCGCAAATACGATTGCCTGGTCCAGGGTCATGCCTTGTACAGCATCAATGATGGCATCGACTTCAGCGGCTCCAAATTGCTGTCGAGCAGCGGCCAATGTTGGCTCAACAATCGTCGCTTGCGAGTCGCGGTGCCATAAAGCTGGAATGAAATTGATCCAGTAGGGAGGTGCATTCACTTCGCCGCCAAACTTTCTAGCCACGCCCAGGAGTTGAAGGGCACGTTGAAATCTGCCATGCTGACGCTCCAGACCGGCCATCTGAATCAGCGAGCAGACTGCGCCGGCTCGAAAATCGAGTTTTTGAAATAGGAGTAGACATTCATGTAGATCGGGTGTCGCATGGGTCAGATTTCCGGCCGCAAGCCTCGTTGATGCGATGAAGAACTTTGCAATGCCGACGTAGCCCATCCACGACATGGTGTGCGCAATCTGTTGTGCCTGTTCCAGATAAGTGATGGCACGGTCAGCATGGCCAAGCGACAATTCAGTCAACGCCAGGCCCATCAATGCATTCCAATAGGCGGGTCGTCGCACCTCACTGTTTAGGTCCTCCCACTGAATGTATTCCCGCATCATCGTCTGCGCCAACTCATAGTTACGTTCGGCAACCAGGATCAGACCATATTCTGATAGCATTTCTGCATCAGCTGATTCATCCCCCGCTTCTTTCCAAAGCGCCACTTCCTCGGCGCACAGCGCAAGAGCCCGTTTGGGATGAACGGTATACAACGGGCCAATGCAAAAAACGATTCGCCATCTCGCAATCGCGATGGCTTGTTCGTAGTGCTGGGCTGCCAGGGCACGATTGCCTGCTCTGAGATGACCCACCGCTAGACTTTCCAACGCGCCAGCCTCGCCATCCCGCGAACCCAATTCTCGGAATAAGTGCAGCGCCTCATTCGCCCAGGCAAGTGTGCGCACATCATTCAGATGGTACGCCAGATATTCCAAACACCGCGCCAACCCAATTGGATCCTGGGCTTGACGAAACAAGGACAGGCTTTCCTCACCCGAACGTGCCGCAAGATCAAAATCAAACTGAACGGTACAAAAAAAAGTCTTTGCCAGCAAGGCACGCGCCCGAGCCGAGGCTGACGCACCGGCCCCTCGTGCCAGCGCGGTATTGACCCACATCAACCCTTCTTCAACGTGTCGTCCATGTGGATTTCGATATGGGAACATCGCACCGGCTAAGCGCAGCGCCGCTTCGCCCTGGTCATCGCGCGTGCAGGCCCAGGCGAAAGCCGCCCGCAAGTTGTCCTCCTCAAAACTCATACGCCGCTTCCAAGCTAGGACATCGGGTCCACTCGAATCCATCGTCTCCTCAGCCATATCCAAAAAGAAAGCCAGATGGCGGTCGTGGATTTGAGCTTTATCTCTGGAAGTGCTTAAGCGCTCCAGACAATATTGGCGAATCGTTTCCAACAAACGATAGCGCATCGCCTTGGCTTTAAGTTCCGCAACAATCAAAGACTTGTCCACCAGACTCGCGATGAGTTCACCGGTATCAGGGTGATTAAACACCGCCTGTACCGCTTCGGCCGTAAACCCACCCCTGAACACCGACAAACACGCCATCAATGTTTGTTCAATGGGTGAGAGCAGATCAAAGCTCCAGGTGAGGGCGGCTCTCAGCGTTTGATGACGTGGGATTGCCGTGCGTTTGCCATTGCTCAACAAATTGAACCGATCGTCCAACCGGCTCGCAATTTGTTCCAGCGATAAGGTGTTCATCCGCGCCGCTGCAAGTTCAATCGCCAGGGGCAGGCCGTCCAGCCGTGTGCAAACCTGTGTCAGCACGCTGGCGTTTTGCGCGTCACGCGTAAAGCCCGGCCGCATGGCTTGGGCGCGCTCCACAAATAACTGGCTGGCTTGATCCACTGCCAGGGGCGGCACGCTCCACAGCATCTCGCCTGAAATATTCAGCGCTTCGCGGCTGGTGACCAGAATGTGCAGTAATGGGCAGGCTCGCAGCAGTGTATGCGCCAACTCAGCGCTGGCCTCAATCAAATGTTCGCAATTGTCCAGAATGAGCAGAAGTTGCCGTGTCTCGAAATAACTCAACAGCGCTTCAACCTGCGTGTGTTCGGCTTGTTCTGGCAAACGCAGGGCCTGGGCCACCGTTTGGGCCAACAATGCCGGCTCAGTGAGCGCGGCCAGCTCAACCCACCACACCCCATCAACAAATCCATCTCGCACAGCGGCGGCCACCTCTTGCGCCAGCCGGGTCTTGCCTACGCCGCCCACGCCGGTCAAAGTCAGTAGATGGGATTGTCTGATCTGCGCCACCAGGCTGGCAATTTGATCCTCGCGGCCCACGAACGAGGTGAGCTGCACTGGCAGATTGCCCCGGCTATGCAGTGACAGGCGATCGTTGGGCGTTGTCGCGCGAAGCTGAGCGATCAGTTCAGCTTCGGCCGGCAGGCGCTCGAACAACGGTGGCATATTGGCCGCTTCGAGCAAGGAATTGGCTTCTTCCAGTCGCGACAGCGCGCCGATCTCGCGCAGCACACCCAGGATGCGCAGCACGCGACGTCGCCCGGTTGGGCCGGTCAAGGCTGATCTGCCCTGACACATTTTGGTGATGACCGATGGATCGTAACCCACTCGCTCGGCAAGTTTGGCCTGAGTAAAACCTGGCTTGCGGAGACGGAAGTGCTCCAACCGTTTGCCAAACGGATGTGATCGAGCGTATGGCTTGTTCATAGCACGTTCTTCCGCCGGTCATCATAGCAAGGTGAGACCCTTTCTGGCAATACGAGTTGCCAAAATTGGCAATATCCTCTGGGTCACATCCGCCTACGCTGGTTCGCGACGCAGCGTATGCAAAAGCATTTTCTACTCCCCAAATCTCGAACGGCGCTCACCCGACACGGGGTCGGCGACACAGGCGCGGCACTTGCACGTTCTGCGGCCAGCGTCTCTGGCGCGGGTCGAGTGAGCCTGTTTGACCTTTGGCGAGATGCGACTGAGGCGTTTGTTGCACATGCTGCGTCGTTTCTGTTGGTGGGCGTGATTGGGTTTGCGTTCGTGCCGCTGATCGGCCCTATGCTGGCGGTTATTGCGTTGCCGCTGACACGCGCCGCCATCATGCACATCGCCCTCAACAAAAACATCAGGGCAATGCAGTTGCGCCAGATGCCGGCGCTACTGGCCACGGCCTGGATCTATGCCTTTGTCATCACACTGGGCCAGACCGCAGTGGCTGTGCCGTTGCGCGCCTGGGACATCAACCTGGATTTTGCAGAGCAGCGCTCGGCGACTTGGGAAGGCGCAGTTGAGACGATGAGCCTACGTAGCCTGGACGCACTATTGCTTATGCCTGATTCACCCATCAAGGGCTGGCTACCCACGTGGCGCAATTGGGCCTATTCGGAGTTGATGTATCAGTCGGGCGACGCTTACAAACAACACCTGATTGACGAATATGGGACCGCTGTAGTCAATTTCAGCATTTCTACCATCAATGCACAAACCAAAAAGCTAGGGTTGAATCCAATCGAGCTTGAGGTGTTATTTGCAGGCAGTATCGCGCTGCTTTTTGGAGCCGAAGCCCTGTTCATATTTCGCTCCGTATTGAATGAACGGCCCAGCCAAATGTTTGCGCTCAGTCTTCGTCACTTCAGTCGAGTGGCCGGCCACGTATGGTTTTTGCGGCTGGTGATCGTGGGTCTGAAAGCGATGTTTGTGTTTGCGCCGCTCATCCTGGTCGATGAATTTAGATATCTGGCCTATCGTTTGAACTGGTTTGATTCGCCCGTGCAAGTGGCGATTTTGTCAGTGTGTCTGCTCGTCATCAATGCGGTTTGCATGACATTTGAAGCTGTTTATTCCGCCCGGCTATTTGCCGCTCTGTCTGGTGATTTAGTAGTCTATCCAAGCAAAAACGTTGCGTTGTCCCAAGGGCGAACCTGAGACTTGATGGAAACGATTAACCTAAGCCGTCATTCCCGCCCAGGCGCGAATCCAGGCCTCAACCTACTGTTGTGTCGGGGTTACGCCTGGATTCCCGCCTGCGCGGGAATGACGTGGCTACGTAAAGTCTTTGCTTGGACGATCTACTAGAGCAAATTGCTAGTTGGCCTACGATGGCCCACCCTGCGCCAGTAGGCTTGCGCGGGGTGAGGTTCTTTTTCGGACAGTGTCGCTTTGTGAAAAAGTGGACACGCGTGTAAAAGAGAACCCATGCAGCGAAGCTCGCAGATACAACTTGGCGCACAGGCGCGTGCATCCATTCAGCGCGGATTCGATCAACTGGCTGATCTGCTCGAAGTGACGCTGGGGCCGTTGGGCCGCACCGTCGCCATCACCCGCGATGCCAACCCGCGCACCAAAGCCCCCGACATCGTCATTGATGGATCCGAGTTGGCCCAGCGGGTCTATGCGGTGCCGGATCGGTTCGCGTCGATGGGGTTGCGGCTGGCGCGGCAACTCGCGACGCAAATGCAAGAGCGCGTGGGTGATGGCGGTTCAACGGCCGTGGTGCTCTCGCGGGCCATGATTCGGGCCAGCAACAGATGCGTGGCTGCCGGCTTCGATCCCATGCAGCTACGGCATGGTCTGGAGAAGGTGAGCGTGGCGGTGATCCAGGCGATTGAGCAATCGGCTGGCGCATTGAAATCCGAGAAGCACATTTTGGCGCTGGCCCAAACCCTCACTGGGAATCAGGAACTGGCTCGGTTGCTGGCCGAGTGTTTCGATGTGGTCGGGCCGCAGGGACATATCGAGGTGCGGCCGAGCCAGAGCATTGGGCACGATCGCGAATACATTCAAGGTGTGTTGTGGAATGAGGGTTGGGCCTCGTCGCATTTTGTGACTCAGGGTGGCGTAGCGCGGCTCGAACGGCCCTACATCTTGTGCACGACTCATCGCCTGACCTCGGCCGCACAACTGATGCCGATCATGAGCGCGATCAGCGCCCAGCCCGATGCGCGTGGGCTGGTGGTCATTGCCTTCGCCATTCAGGGCGATGCGTTGAATCTGCTGGTGACCAATAAAGTGCGCGACGCGATGCCGACGCTGGCGATCAATGCGCCGGGGGTGGGGGCCGAACGCATTGAGATTCTTCACGATCTGGCGACGCTGACAGGCGCGCGGCTGTTCGCCGAGGAGGCCGGTGATCGCCTCGAAAATGCGACCCTGGCTGATCTGGGTTCGGCCAATGAAGTGCAGGCGATTCGCTCCTCGTTCACGATCGTGGGCGGCAAGGGCAAGCCGCCAGCGATTCGCGCCCGCATCAACACCCTGAGGCAGGCGCAAAAACAGGCCACTGACCTGGATGAAAAGCGCCTGCTGGCTGAGCGCGTTGGCAAACTGCTGGGCGGCGTCGCGCTATTGCGTGTGGGTGGTGCCAGCGAGGCCGAGCGTGAGTTTCTCAAGAAGCGCTGCGAGGAAGCCGTGCGCGTCATTCGCCTCGGCATGGAACACGGCATCGTGGCTGGCGGTGGCGTCGCGTATCTGGCGGCCATTGCTGCCATTGATGCCGTGCCGCTCTCGGCAGACGAAGCGCCGGCAAAACAAATATTCAAAGATGCATTGCAGGCGCCGTTTAAGGCCATTGTGCGGAACAGTGGTGAGGAGGCGAATCCAATGATGCAGCAGGCGATGGCACGCGGGGCCGGCGTGGGCTTTGATGTCCGGCACATGCGGCTGGTGAATATGCTGGAGGCCAATATCGTTGACCCGCTGGCGGTGGTAACGGCGGTGGTGCAGACGGCCACCAGCGCCGCAGCCATGGCCATGACGACCGAAGCGGCCGTGCACAAGCCGCGCTCCAATCGTGACGACGAGGTGAGCTTTAGGCCCTGATTTGCAGAGTCGTTAGTGATTAGTGATTAGTTGTTAGTCAAGAGCGACGCATCACTAACGACTAACAACTAATCACTAACGACTAACCACTAACGACTAACAACTAATCACTAACCACTATCAACTTATGACTTCATCTCACTGGCAAAAAAAAGGCGACATTCCTGGCGGCACTGTTTTGGCGCTAGCCGCGAGTCAGGACATCTGTCTGGCCGGCACCCTGGCGGGTCTGCACCGTTCCGAAGATGGTGGCCGCACGTGGCTGCACCTGCGCTATGGTGATCCGATCCAGGCGCTGGCGATGGCGGCGACGGGTGCGGCTTTTGCAGCCAGCGCGGGTGGCCGGCTGCTCAGCTCGGCCGATGGCGGGCGTAACTGGCGTGAACTTGACGCCTGGCAATTTGGTTCAGCCAGCGCGATTGTGCTGGCCCCTGATTTTGAGCGCGCGCCGCATCTCTTCGTGGCGACGGCGCTGGGCATCTTCCGGTCGATGGATGGGGGTGAGACCTGGCAGGAGGCGAACTTCGGTCTGCTGGACACGGATGTGCTGTGCCTGGCCATTGCGCCGGATTACGCCGAGAGCAATTTGTTGTGGGCGGGCACTGCGAATGGCGGTTTGTATCGCTCGCGCAATGCGGGCCTGGCCTGGCGCGAGAGCGGCGATGGGCTGGCCGAGGGCGAGGTCTCGGCGCTGGCTGTCTCGCCGAACTTTGTGCAGGATCACACCCTTTTTGCCGGGATCAGTGGCGAAGCCAGTGGTGTGTTCGTGTCCGCCGATGCCGGCGAAACGTGGCAGCTCACAGCCTGTAACGACGCAGTGATTGGGCTCACGATGTCTGCCGATGGCGCGTATCTGATTGCGGCGGCCGAATCTAATTTATACGCGCATGTTTTGGGCACCTCGATCTGGAACTTGTTGCTAGACAAGCCCGTGTCGGCGCTGGCCTGGTCTTCAGCGGCGCAATTGGTGGCCGGCACCTGGGCCGACGGCGTGGCGTTATTCGACATGGCCACCAATCTATGGGATCGCAACACCGCGCTGAGTGCGCGGGTGCTGCCGGTGGTCACGGCCAGCGGACTGGGCTGGCTGGCGCTGGATTCGCAGGGCACTATTCTGGCATCGACCAATCAAGGCGTGTCGTGGGCTGAAATTGGCCAGGTTGAGGACGCGCAGAGTTTTGCCGATGGAGCGTCGATCAAATACGCGAATGCGTCCATGGTCGTGATGTCGCACGGCCTCCAGGTATGGAATGGCTCGCAGTGGACCCAGATTCCACTGCCGCTGTCCGAGGGCGAAGCAGCGCGCGTGGTGCATCTGCCCACACTGCTCAAATTGGTTCTCGGCACCCAGAACGGACAGGTTTATTTCTCTACCGATGGGGCGCAAACCTGGCTGGCTTTGCCGGTGTTGGCGGCAGGTGCGGCGGTGCTGGGCGTCTATGCGAGCCGCGGCGAGCGGCTGTATGCCCTGGTCGCCCCCGCCCAGACCTCGGGCCAGTACGCGGCCGAGGTGTGGATGTGTGCATCGGTGGCCGAAGCGTCGTGGGAATTGCTGATGGCGCTGGATGGGTTGCCGGCGCCGCTGGCCCACTTGCAGGTGTGCGAAGGGCTGGATGCTGAGCAGAAGGATATCGAAGTGGTGGTGCTGGCGGCGCAGAACACGATGGTAGCGCGCGAAATCACGCGTCAGGGCGTGGGTGAGCCGAAGACATTTGTTTTGGATCCGGACGCCGTGGTCACCGTCTTGCGCGCCTCTCCATTTTTTGAGCGTGATGCGCTGTTGTTTGTGGGCACCAGCAAAGGGGTCTACCAGTTGAAGCACGCGCAATCAGGGTGGACACAGGTGCAACATGCTTTGGAAAATCGGCCGGTGGTGTCGCTGTTTGATGATGAGGGGGCTGTCGGCGCGAGCGTGCTTGGCGGCGAGATTTGGGTTTACCGCCGGTAGTTCCTGGGGCGATGCCCCAGGCTGGTATGGCCCACGCCGTTGGCGCTAAGAGCAAAGGCGTTCGCCATTGCACCGGACGCCGTCTGTGAGGGGCAACGCCCCGACCTATACCAGCCTGGGGCATCGCCCTAGGAATCTGCGGTTAGTCTACGGCCGCGCCAAATCCAGAATGGCCTGCACCTTTGACTCGATCACCGGTGCCTGCTCGTCCCAGGTCTTGGTGCCTTCCCAGATCTGATCGACCTCGTTTTGGAAGGCGACGTTGGCCTCGGTAAAGCGGGTGTTGTTGGGCATCGGGAACGGCTCGACGCCTTTCTCGATCAAAGCCACGGCAATGCCAAAGGTCTTGTTGAGCGCATTGACGTCCTTGTCCAACCAGGCCGACTTGCGACCGTTGGGCTGCACGCGGCCCTTCACGGCCAGGTACACACCGGCGTCCTTTGACGTCAGTGCATTCACCAGTTTCCAGGCCTCGGCGGCGTTCTTGCTCTTGGCGTTGATCATCCACTGGTTGCCGGAGTAGCAGGTGCCCTGACGGCCGTTGGGGCCCACTGGCAGCAACACCGCATCCATCTCGAACTTATCCTTGCTGGCGGCCAGGAAGTCGGCCACACCACCGACGATGCTGGCGTGGGTGGCCGATAGACCAGCCTTGAAGATGTTGCCCGCGCTCTTGTCGATGTAGTCGGCCGCGCGAGGGGCCACCTTGTCATCCAGAAGTTTGCGATACCACGCGCCGATCTCCTTGTGCAGCGGCGTGTTGAACTGCATCTTCTTGCCCTCTTTGTCCATGATCCAGCCGTCGGTGCTGGCGGGATCGCCAAAGGAGCGCGAGACGTTGCTGTAGTAGTGCAGCGCGTTCATGCTATCGAAGCCCATGCCGAAGATGCCTTTCTCGGTGTCCATCGCGGCGCGAGCCAGCTCTTCCCAATCGGTCAAAGTCCAGCCCGCTTTGGGCTCGGCCAGCCCCTTCTCCTTCAGGAGGTTCTTGTTGTAGCTGATGGCGATGTTGCCACCAGGGTGGGTGACATCGGGCAGGCTGAAGTTGCGGCCGTCCAGCATGTTGCCGGCCATCACGCTGGGGAAGATGTCGGCGAAATCGTCTGGTGGCGTGGCCTTGAGCAAGTCGTCGATGGGCAGGTAAATGCCCTTGGCGGAGTTGATGAACAGCCAGCGATGGTGGCCATAGACCACGTCCTGCAGTGTGTCCGAGATGAAGCCGGTCTGGGTCTTGGTCTCGATCTCGGCATAAATCGTCTCCTCGACCGTGACCTTAATGCCGGTATCGGCCTCGAAGCGCTTGGCGAATTCGATGGACATTTCACCCAGGGGCACGGCCGGTGCCTGCAAGCGCAATGTCACGTTGCTGGCGGCCGGCGCACTGGTGGCCCCGGTGGCAGGTGCGGCGGCACCAGGGGCGGCTGGCGCTGCCGGGGGAGGTGCGCACGCGGTCAGAATTTGCGCGCCGACGGCACCCAAACCCACAGTGGCAACGCCTCTGAGTAACTGCCTACGACTGAACTTGTTTCCCATTCTTTATCTCCTTGGAATCGTT